>NZ_JBTEKS010000062.1:0-15961 GCF_054333355.1 Methylomagnum sp.
TTCATTTATATTGGGGCTGGCCTCTGGAACTTTAAACTGTCATTAAAAACAGCAACTTAGGTCGGGAACATGTCTACTAAGAAATCTCAAAAAACTAGTAACATTATTCTGCTCAGAGACCTTTATCTCGGATTTGTCTCCATTGTGCGACCTATATCAGTTGCGCTCATTAATTTGTGATCGTACGGAAGTATCAGATTTATCGTGCTTAAGCAATTTATACGACCTAGAATGTCTTAGTTTTGCTCACACAAAGGTTTCTGAAATATCGGTTCTAGCTGGACTCAATTCCCTTGAATGGCTTGATTGTTCACATAGTCAGGTTTCGGATATCTCTGTGTTATGGCCCCGAATTAAAGAAGGATGGGCCGTTAAAAACGAATTCGATGCCTCAGACTGCATTTTCGTTGAAGGTTGCCCGCTTATTATTCCCCCGGTTGAATTTCCCAAAGACGGTGGCCCCGAAGCCGTCGTCGAATACTTCGAACAACTCGGCGACGACCGCACCCTTCTCAACGAAATCAAAGTCATCTTCCTCGGCGAAGGCGCCTCCGGCAAAACCTCCCTCATCAAACAGCTACGCGGCGAAGCCTTCGACCCCGACGAAGACCAAACCCACGGCATCCGCATCCGCAAAACCCCCTTCACCCTCGACGGCGGCGAAACCGTCACCGCCCACCTGTGGGATTTCGGCGGCCAGGAAGTCATGCACGCCACCCACCAATTCTTCCTCTCCCAACGCTGCGTCTACGTGCTGGTCCTCGACAGCCGCAAAGACGAAAAAGCCGAATACTGGCTGAAACACGCCAACAGCTTCGGCGGCGAATCCCCGGTGCTGGTGGTGCTGAACAAGATCGACGAAAACCCCGCCTTCGAGGTCAACCGCAAAGGCTTACAGGAGAAATACCCGCAAATCCGCCAATTCTTCCGGCTGTCCTGCCGCAGGGGCGATGGCCTGGACGACTTCCGCCACGCCCTTGCCGCCGAAATCGCCCAAGCCCCCGCCCGCCGCACCCCGTTCCCCGCCGCGTGGCTGGCTGTGAAGGAACATTTCGCCGAACTGGTGAAGGATTACGACTACATCGACTCGGCAGCTTACGAAGCGATATGCCATCAACAAGGCGTTGACCGGAAGTTCAGCCAGAGCGTGCTGCTGCAATTCCTGCACGATTTGGGCGTGGTCATCAACTTCCGCAACCTCAAGAACTTCGACACCCAAATCCTCAACCCCCTGTGGCTCACCAACGGCGTGTACCGCATCATCAATTCCGAGCTCGTGGCGAACCAGGGTGGCCTGCTCCACGAGGCCGATTTCGACAAGGTCATCAACGACCCCCGCTACGCCGACACCAGCGAGAAAACCTTCCATTACCCGCTGGACAAGCTCAACTACATCGTCCGGGTGATGGAAGAATTCGAACTCTGCTACCCGCTGGACCGCCGCCGCCACATCGTCCCGCAACTGCTGCCGGTGTCCGAACCGGATTTCCAACCCAGCGGCGCGGTGCTGCACTTCGTCATCCGCTTCCCCGAATTCCTGCCCGACAGCGTGTTTCCCCGGCTCATGGTCAAGCTGCATTCCTTCATCAAGGGCGAATTGCGCTGGCGGACTGGCATGGTGCTGGAAAAGCGCAGCGTGTTCGACGCCACGGCGCGGGTGCGATCCGACAAGGAAGACAAGCAACTCCGCATCGACGTGTGCGGGGCCGAACCGCGCCGGTTCCTCAGCTACATCCGCGAGACCGTCAAGGAAATCGTCGCCGATTTCGCCAATTTGCCCACCACGGAATGGGTGCCGATTCCGGGCGGCGGGGAATTCCTGGAATACGAAAGCTTGGTGGCGGCGGAAGAGGCGAAGGTGAAGGAAATTTTTGTCTGGCAGGTGAAGAAACACATCCCGGTCGCTGACCTACTGAACGGCGTGGAAGAACCCGCCATGCGGGACGCTACCGCCCAGACGCCGGTGAAGGCGTTCGTGTCCTACGCGCACAGAGATGGGAATTTCAAAGATCAGTTTGGTGAGAACCGCGATTTCGTAGCCGAACTCCGGGCTGCGCTGTCGCCGTTGGTGCGCTTGGAGAAGCTGCGGCTGTGGGATGACCGCAGCATCGACGCTGGGGCGGATTGGAACGAGACCATCTTCCGGGAATTGAACGAGGCGGATGTGGTGCTGTGTTTGGTGAGCGCGGATTTCATCAACTCAGACTTTTGCTACACCCAGGAACTGGCGGCGGCGATGGAGGCGCATGGGCGGGGAGAAAAAGAAGTGGTGCCCATCCGACTGCGGGAGTGCGCTTGGGATGGCTTGCCACTGGCAGCGCTACAGGGCACGCCGGGGCAGTGGATCACCTCGGCGGCGAACAAGGACGCGGCGTGGACCGAAGTCGCCAAGCGCTTGGAACCGACCATCGCAGCGGCGAAGCTGCGGAAGGTGCGGCGGTAGATTTTCATCGTTCCCACGCTCCGGCGTTCCGACTCGCGGCGCGGGAGCGCCGCCGGATGCATTCCCACGCCAAGCGTGGGAACGATTAAATCGCACCAACTTCGCACACGCCCCGTAAATATTCCCCTACATTCCCGTCATCCCATCACAGCCATTGCCCGGCGACGGACGTACCCTATGCGTGTATCGCTGGATGCGGCCCAATCGAACCCAAACCGTACCAAGCGCATCCGGCCAATTTCGAACGGGAGGCGAGCCACCCGCCCCCTGCGACTCCAAATAATGCCGGTGGCAGTTTGCTCTTGTAGGAGGACGCATGCTGTACGAGTTGACGATTACCGCTCCGAACCAATCCGGTTTTTTCTCCAAGATCATGATGGCCTTCCGGCGTCGAGGCCGTCAGCCCAGCGCCCAGAAGCGCGAGGTTCAAGGCGACACGCAAATCGTGACCTTGACCCCTAGAAGGCGCGGACGATTGGATGAATGGCCTAGCGCACGACATCGAAGCCATCGGCGGCACCGTGGTGAAACTCACCCCGACACAACCCGCGGGCGGCACCATCCGCGTGGGACGGCAAATCATAGAAACCGGCCCGCGTCCGGGGTCTAGCGATTCCGCTGGAACTCCGGCGAAACCGACCACCACTATCCGCGTGGGCCGACAGGTTTTACAGATAGCGGAAGCGCCCATAGCGCCCCCCTCTTCCGGGACAACCAAAATCGCCATCGAACCAACCGCCACCCTCCGCGTGGGGCGGCAGATTCTGGACGTGGGCGCCCGCCCGGCCTCCCTCATCAGCACTCGAACCGGCAGAGAATCATCCAAGCCCAGCGAATACGCAGGCGGACCCTTCACCATGACCGGCGTGGCAACCTAACCGCGCCCGCCACCGCTCCACAAAGCAACACCCCAAAAACGGAGCCACCCCTCATGCCCCAAGCCACCAAAGTGTCCGTCAGAGCCTTGGCCTATGGCGGCAAATTCATCGGCAAGCCGGTGGGTTTCGCCCAAATCGACATCTACGACCCCAAGCACCCCGACAAGCCCCTCGCCTCTGGAATCACCGAACAGCGCCTGGCCCCGGACACCGACGGCTCCGGCGTCACCCCGCTCATCATGGGCCAGCCCTACCCCTGGGGCCATCCCGTCCGCGATGAATTGGCGACGGAATTCACCGCCGACCTCGCCTTGACCGAGCCGACCCTGCTGACTTTCGTGGCGACCACGCGGCAGGAACCCAAGGTATTCGTCACCTGCCAACGGCTGGTCATTCCCCAGGCGCCGCTGACCGGCGCCATGGCCGTGGTGATGGTCGTGCCCGGCCTGCTGGTGGGCTTGGCCGCGCCCACGGCCAACTCCGCCGAGGGCATCGTGCCGGGCGTTCCCACCCAAATCACCGCCCAGGTGCGGATGATGTGCGGCTGCCTGATCGAGAACCTGTTCTGGCCCGCCGCCAACTTCAACGTCCACGCCCTCATCAGCGACGGCGGCAAAACCGTCAACCTGCCCCTGAGCTACAACGGCCAGCCCAGCTTCTTTTCCGCGCCCCACACCTTCCACAGCTACGGACCCCACGAAATCAGCGTCATCGCCACGGAAATGAACGGCAACACCGGCGCCACGGTCCCACTTACCGTGGACATCAAGCGGCATTGACCGAGGAGCTTGGACATGAGCCTGTTCGGCAACATCATCTGGCTGATTTTCGGTGGGTTAATCGCTGGCTTGGGGTACATCTTGGGCGGACTCGGGCTGTGCCTGACCATCATCGGGATTCCCTTCGGGCTTCAGTCCATCAAGCTGGGCGTGGCGGTGTTCGCGCCGTTCGGTAAGGACGTGGTGGAGACAGAAAACGCCAACAGCGTGTTGGGCTTGATCTTCAACGTGCTGTGGCTGGTGCTGTTCGGCTGGCCCATCGCCCTCGCCCACCTGACCAGCGCCGCCGTGCTGGCCGTCACCATCATCGGCATTCCCTTCGCCTTCCAGCACATCAAGCTGATTCCATTGTCGCTGCTTCCGTTTGGGCGGGATTTGCGGTGAGAGACTTGGATTGCCCCGTAACGCCCGCCGATGAAAACCGATAGCCTGTTCTACCGCTTATTCCAAGCCGAACCGGCTTTGGCTTTCGAACTCGCCGGGCTGACTGTGCCGGAACCCGAGCGCTATTCGTTCCGTTCGCAGGAAATCAAGCAAACAGCATTCCGCTTGGATGGCGTGCTGGAACCGCCCGACGACCAGCCGGACGCGCCCCGCACCTATTTGGAAGCGCAATGTCAGCCCGACGATGGGTTTTACCCGCGCCTGTTCAGTGAGATATTCTCATTCATTTGAATCAGTATCCCACCGCCGCGCCCTGGTACGTGGTGGTCATTTACTCCAGCCCCGCCGCCGAATGCCTTTCGGCCATGTGCGCCCCGTTCCTCAGTCTGTCCAATCTGCGCCGGATTTACCTGAGCGAGCTACCGCTGCTGGACAGCGCCAATCCCAAATTCTGGCTGTTGGCTTTGATCGGTGCCGAATTCGGCCAGATACCCGCCATCGTGGATAAGGTCCAAGCCCACCGGACTCACTATCCCGATGACGGCGTGGATTGGCTGGATTTGCTCGAAACCATCCTGGTTTATAAACTGCCCAAGTTCACCCGCAAGGAGATTCAAGACATGTTTGGCTTCACCGACATCGAACTCAAGCAAACCAAGTTTTACCAGGAAGCATTCGCCGAAGGCGAATTCAAAGGCCAAGCCAAGGGGGAAGCCGCCCTGCTGTTGCGCCTACTGGAGCGCAAATTTCCATCCCTACCAGAAACCGCCCGGCAGCGCATCGCCAATGCCGATGCCGAAACATTGCTGGTGTGGGGCGAACGTGTCCTGGACGCCGCCCGCTTAGAGGACATTTGGGAACATTAAACAGGCGGGCGGCTTCAGCCCCTCCTCAGCCACAGGTCATACGCCGCCAGCCGCTCCACCGTCCCGATGTCCATCCACAGCCCCTCGTAAAGTTCCCCACTCACCTTGCCCTCCGCCATGGCCGCCCGCAGCAGCGGTGCCAGGGCGAAGCGGCCAGGGCTTAAGTCACCGAACATCTCCGGGCGATAGACGCCGATGCCGCTAAAGGTATGGCGCGACTCGCCTACATCCACGACCGCTTCCCCGTCCAGCACGAAGTCGCCCCGCGCATGGTGCGGCGGATTGGGCACCAGCACCAAATGAGCCAGCCCTTCCGGGCGGTTCCGCAGCCCGGCGAAAGGGAAATTGGTGGCGATGTCGCCATTGACCACCAAAAACGGCCCGTCGCCCAACAGCGGCAAGGCACGCTGAATGCCGCCGCCGGTTTCCAAGGCTTCGCCTTCCCGCGAATACTCAATCCGGGCGTCCAATTCACTGCCATCGCCGAGATATTCCTCGATCTGCTCGCCCAAGTGGGCCGTGTTCACCACGATGTCGGAAAAGCCCCCGGCCACCAAGGCCACCACAAGATGTTCAATCAAAGGCCGACCGCCCGCCGACAGCAAAGGCTTGGGCGTGTGGTCGGTCAGCGGGCGCATCCGCTCGCCCCGGCCCGCCGCGAGAATCATGGCTTTCATAGCGACAATCCCTCCGCCAGCCGGGGCCGGACCTGGGCGTTGAGAAAGTCCAGGAATTCGGCAAAGTCGGGATGGGCCGCGCCCGCCTCGAAGACATAATCCAGGGTGCGGGGAATATCCTTGAGATAGCCGGTCTTGCCGTCCCGCAGCTTGAGGCGGGAGAAGATGCCGATGGCCTTGAGGTGGCGCTGCATCCCCATGAGATCGAACCAGCCCCGGAAGCGGTCCTCATCCGCTAGGTTGATTAACCCCGCGTCCCGGAGTTGGCCGCGATAGCCGTCCAGCCACCCCGCCACCCGCTCGGCGGGCCAAGCGATATAGCAATCCCGCAGCAGCGACACGAGGTCGTAAGTAACGGGACCGACCACGGCGTCCTGGAAATCCAGCACGCCGGGATTGTCCGGCGCGGTCAGCATCAGGTTGCGCGAGTGATAATCCCGGTGGACGCAGACGCGGGGCTGTTCCAGCGCGGAGCGAATAAGCCGCCGCCAAGTCGCGTCCAGCAGGGCCGTTTCGGGCGCCGACAATTCCAGTCCGAGCAATCGCCCGAGGAACCATTCCCGGAAAATCTCCAACTCCCGCCACAACAGCGGCTCGTCGTAGGCGGGCAGCCCGGAAGTCGTCGCCTCTACGCCGGTTTGCAGGCGCAGCAGGGTGGCGAGGGCGTCGCCGTAGAGGCGGTCGGCGGACTCGGCATTGAGTTCGTCGAGATAGCTTTGGCTACCGAAATCCCCCAGCAGCACGAAGCCCTGATCCGGGTCGGCGGCGTGGACTTCTGGCGTCTGCACGCCCGCCTTCCGCAGCAGTTCGGCGACGGCCAGGAAGGGCCGGACGTTTTCCTGCGGCGGCGGGGCGTCCATGACGATGTGGGTTCCGCCGCCAATCCAGGCGCGGAAATACCGGCGGAAACTGGCGTCGGCGGAGGCGGGTTCGAGGCGCTCAACGGGATGGCCTAAACCTATCCGCAACCAGTCGAGCAGGGCGGTTAATCGTATATCCGGGGATGGCATGTCAAAGGTGTTTCTATGGAAAAGTGCTTAACGGGAAGCGTCGATACGGTAGAATGATTTTCTTGGCGCGGGATATTTCACCATAAAGATTATCCCGGCGATAATGCCGCCACTGGCACCACCCATTTACGATCCGGTCAGGCCGAACTTCTCGGATCGCCCTTTTCCGAACGCCTTCCGGCGCCGACATTGCCCGCTTAGCATGGTTCTCCCCTTTCATTTGAAGCGTCGCCCGTTGACCCTGGCCGTCTGTCTGGCTGGGCTGGCACCGTCCTCGCTGTGGGCCGCCGCCGAGGATTGGAACTGTACGCGCAGCAAAGACGACAAGCAGTGGGTTTGCGCCACCAAATCGCCCGGCACCCCATCGACACCCGCCGAGACGCCCCGCGAGGTGCCCGAGGGACGCACCCGCGCCGAACCGCCCGCCGAACCCATGCCACCCCGCCGCGCCACCGCCCGGCCCGTCGAGCCGGAGGAGCCGGAGCAACCCGCGCCCCGCGTCGCGCAACCCGAACCGCCCGCGCCGCGTCCGGCCCAGCCACCCCGCGCCGAGACGCCGCCCGCCGAGCCTAGCGAACCGCCCGCCCCCACTCGGCCCAGCATCGTCGCGCCAAAATCGCGCCCGGCACCGGCCATCGCCGCGCCGACGCCCCTGCCGACCACGGCGGCGGAACTCAAGCGCCTCCCCGAGGCCATCAATCCCCAGCCCACCGCCGAAACCAAGACCGCCGCGAAGCCGCAGCGCTCCGGCTGGGCCTGCGAACCGGGGGAGGCCGACGAGTCCGGCAAGGGCTGGAATTGCTCGCTGACGGGCGCGGACCCCCGAGGCGTGGCCCATGTGGTGGGCGAATCGGGCCAGCCGGTGGAGAAATGGGCGGAAGCCACCACGATCACCCCGGCGGATGAGCAGCGCTTCGGCAAGATGATGAGCCTCTTGCCGACCGATCCCTGGAAAAACGTCTGTGCGCCAGGGCTGGCGCGGCGCAAACCGGCCCCTGTCGCCGAGTATGTCCTGACCAACGAGGATAGGCTGGCGCGGGAAGCCGCCCCGACGGAAATCCAGTCGGATTATTTCGAGATGCTGGACAGCGAACTGGTGAACTTCTCCGGCGCCGCCCAGTTGACCAAGGCCGACCAGAAGCTGTGGGGCGATTTCGTCACCCGCAACACCCGCACCAACGCCGTCAACGCCCAGGGCAACGTGATCTACCAGGAGAAGGGCTTCAGCCTGTCCAGCGACACCGGCTTCCTGGATTCGGACACCAGCCAGGGCGTGTTCCGCAATTCCCAGTTCTTGCTGGAAACCATCCCGGCGCGGGGCACGTCCCGCGTCACCCACTTGGACAGCGGCACCCTGTCCCGTTACGAGACCTTCACCTACACCACTTGCCCGCCGGGCGACCAGGATTGGCTGCTGCACGCCGACAAGGTCAAGATCAACAAGGAAACCGGCACCGGCACGGCCCAGAGCGCTTGGATCGAGTTCAAGGACGTGCCGTTCTTCTGGACGCCCTACATGAGCTTCCCGGTGGACAGCCGCCGCCTGTCGGGCTTCCTCAGCCCCTCGGCGAGCGTCACCAAGTACGGCGGATTCGCCTTCGCGGCCCCCTATTACTTCAATCTGGCGCCCAACTACGACTACACGGTCATGCCCCGCTACCTGACCAAGCGCGGCTTCCAGTTGAACAACGAATTCCGCTACCTGAGCGACATGACCCGGGGCCGGATCATCGCCGACATCGTGCCCGACGATCAGGGCGCGGCGGACGACAACGCCGAGATCGACGCCAAGAACGCGGCGAACAAAGCCATCAATCCCGCCGACCGGGGCCTGCCCCACATCCCCACGGTGCGGGGGCAAGCGGCCTTCCTGAACGACACCCGGTTCAGTGAAAACCTCATCGCCCATGTGGACGCCAACTATGTGTCCGACTACCGCTTCCTGAACCAATTCGGGTCGCCGCTCCACCTCGTCGACAAGCGCAACATCCGCAGCATCGGCTACCTGAACTACGCCGGCCCGAACTACGCGCTGCGCGGCCAGATCGACTACTACCAGACCATCGACCCGACCGTCATCAACGCCAACGGCCAGCCCTATTTCCATTTGCCCCAGCTAGTCTTCAGCTACTTCAACCCCATCGCCGATACGGGGCTGATGTTCGAGGGGTTGGTGCAGGCGGATGGCTTCGACACCTCGGCCAAGGACAGGACCACCGGCCAACGGCTGAAGCTGCGCCCCCGGATTTACTATCCGTTCCAGACGCCGGGCGGCTACATCACGCCCAGCTTCGCCGTGCAGCACAACGAGTATTGGCTGACCAACCCGGACGCCTGGACCGGATTGCAGCAAGCGGTGTGGGCCAACAGCGGGGGATACACCGGCAAGACCGGCACCTCCGAGAGCATGACGGTGCCGATTTTCTCCCTGGACAGCGGCGCCACCTTCGAGCGGGATATGGCGCTGGCGGACACGCCAATGCTCCAAACCCTGGAACCCCGCCTGTTCTACACCTACATCCCCAAGGTGAAGCAGGACAATATCCCGGTCTTCGATTCCTCGCCCTACGACTACACCTATTACCAACTGTTCCGCGAGAACCGCTTCACCGGCGGCGACCGGATCGGCGATTCCAACCAACTGACCCTCGCGCTGACCTCCCGGCTCATCGACCAATCCACCGGGCTGGAACGGCTCCGGGCCAGCATCGGCAACGCGTTCTATTTTCAGAACCGGGAGGTCTCCCTGTACGGGCCGCCGGTTGCCAGTCAGTTGGAAAGCAATTCCAACCTGATCGGCGATGTGTTCGCGGGACTCAGCCAGGATTGGTCATTGCGCGCCGGGGGCCAGTGGAACCCGGACCGGAACCAGATCGACCGGGGCATCGTGGCCCTGCAATACAACAACCGGCAAAACGACCTGCTGAACGTCGCCTACCGCTACCGGCGCAACCAAAACTCGCTGACCTGTGTCCAGGGCGACCTCATCAACCCCTGCTTGAACCTCACCGACGTGTCGTTCCGCCTGCCCATCGTCCAGGGCTGGCACGTCATTGGCCGCTGGCAATATTCCATCGTGGACCGGCTCACCCTGGAGACCTTCCTTGGCTTCGAGCGGGAAACCTGCTGCTGGCGCTTCAGCCTGTTGGGGCGGCGCTTCATCAACAACATCCAATCGGGCACCGGCGACACCCAGGCCAACAATGGCATCTTCCTGCAATTGGAATTCAAGGGGCTGACCCGGCTCGGCGACCAGGTGGACCTGTTCATGCGGAACGAAATCAGCGGCTATCGGTTCGGGGATTATTACTAAAAGCAAACCGACGTAGACCGACTCGGTTTTGGAAACCGAGTCGGTCTCATCCCCGAAAACCCAGCCAGACTCGTGGGATGGGTGCAGCGCAGCGGAACCCATCCTATGGAAATAACCGATGTAGACCGCCCCGGTTTTGAAAGCCGGGTCGGTCTCGTCCCTTCATCGCGAGTTTTTTTCTATGCGCAACGCCAAGCTATTCCTGAGATTCTTTCCCCTGCTCGCCGGGCTGGCGGGCACGCAGGTCTCCGCCGATCTTCCCGTGGACCGCATCGTGGCGGTGGTGGAGGACGACGTGATCCTGGCCAGCGAACTCCAGCAAAAGCTGGCCGGACTCAAACGCGGCCTGGCCCAGAGCAACACCCAGCTACCGCCCGACGCCATCCTGGCCCGGCAGGTGTTGGAGCGCTTGATCCTGGACAAAATCCAGTCCCATCTGGCGGAGAAATCCGGCGTCCGCATCGACGACGAGAGCCTCCGCCTCGCGGCGCAGCAAATCGCCCAGCGCAACAACATGAGTCCCGAAGACCTGCGGGCCTCGCTGCGGCGCGAAGGCATCGAGTACGCCGACTTCATCGAGCAAATCCGCAACGAGATGGCCGTGCAGCGGCTCCGCGCCGGGCAGGTCAACAGCCAGATCAAGATCAGCGACCGGGAGGTCCAGCATTGGCTGGACACCCAGGGCAAATCAGGGGTGAGCGGCGACAGCGAATTCCTGCTTGGGCACATCCTGGTCGGGACGCCCCAGGCCGCCTCGCCCGCCGTGGTGCAGAAAGCCAAGGAAAAGGCCGACCGGCTGGTGAGCGATCTAAAGAAAGGCCAGGACTTCAAGCAAGCCTCGCTGGCCTCCTCGGATTCCGACCAAGCCCTGAGCGGCGGTGAATTGGGCTGGCGCAAGCTCAGCCAGATTCCCACCCTGTTCGCCGACGCCGTGCCGAAGATGAAGCAAGGCGACATCGAAGGCCCGATCCGCAGCCCCAGCGGCTTCCACATCATCAAACTGCTGGGCGTGAAGGGCGGCGGCGTGGCGCAGATCACCAAGACCCACGTCCGGCATATCCTCATCAAGCCCAACGAGGTGCTGTCCGACGATGAGGCCCGGAAGAAGCTGCTGGCCCTCAAGAACCGCATCGAGGCGGGCGACGACTTCGCCGTGCTGGCGCGGGGCCATTCCGACGACAAAGGCTCGGCCATCAAGGGCGGCGACCTGGGATTGGTGCCGCCGGGCGCCCTGGTGGCCGAGTTCGAGGACGCCATGAACCACCTCGCCATCAACGAACTCAGCGACCCGGTCCAGACCCAGTACGGCTGGCACCTCATCCAGGTGTTGGAGAAGCAGGAGTCCAACGACACCGACGAGCTGCTCAAGAAGCAGGCCCGCGACGAGATTTTCAAGCGCAAGGTGGAGGAAGAAACCGAGCTATGGATGCGCCGCATCCGCGACGAGGCCTACGTGGAAATCCGCATCGCCGAACCGGCCCCGGAAAGCTTCATCCCGCGATGACGGCGCGGCTGGTCCTCACCACAGGCGAACCAGCAGGGATAGGCCCGGACCTGTGCGTCGGGCTGGCGCAAGCCGCCCTGCCCTGCGACCTCACCGTGGTCGGCGATCCGGCCCTGCTGCAAGACCGCGCCGCCCGGCTGGGCCTGACGCTGCGAGTGGAAGCCGTCGAGCCGGGCACCCTGCCCCGCCCGCGCCAGCCCGGCACGCTCCGGGTCTGGCCCGCCGCCCGCGCCGCCGACTTCACCCCCGGCCAATTGAACCCGGCCAATGCGCCCTATGTGCTGGACACCATCGCCGCCGCCGCCCGCGCCTGTCTGGCGGGCCGCTTCGATGCCATGGTGACGGCGCCGGTCCACAAAGGCGTCATCAACGAGGCGGGCGTGCCCTTCACCGGGCACACCGAATACATCGCCGAGATGACCGGCGGCGTGCCGGTGATGATGCTCACCGCGCCGGGCCTCAGGGTGGCGCTGGCGACCACGCACCTGCCCTTGAGCGAAGTCAGCCGCGCCATCACCCGCGCTGGGCTGGAGCAGGTTTTGCGGATACTGGAGCATGACTTGCGGGAACGCTTCGGCCTCGCCGCGCCGCGCATCCTGGTCTGTGGACTCAATCCCCACGCCGGGGAAGGCGGACATTTGGGCCGGGAGGAAATCGAGGTCATCGAGCCGGTACTCAATGCGTTGCGGCGGGAAGGCTTCGATCTGTCGGGGCCGCTGCCCGCCGACACGCTGTTCTTGCCCAAATATTTGGAACGGGCCGACGCGGTGCTGGCGATGTACCACGACCAGGGCTTGCCGGTGCTGAAGTATCGGGGTTTCGGGCGGGCGGTGAACATCACGCTGGGGCTGCCGATTGTCCGCACCTCCGTGGACCACGGCACGGCGCTGGACTTGGCCGGAACCGGCCAGGCCGACGCGGGCAGTCTGGAAGCGGCCATTCAGGCGGCGCTGGAAATGACCCGTAAAACTTAAACCGCATCCCGCCGCCAGATGTTCCTTACAGGATGGGTGGAGCTTTACGGAACCCATCCCGCCGCCTAGCCCTGAGTGATGGGTTTCGCTGCGCTGCACCCATCCTATAGCCTGGATCGCAGATTCCATAACCCAGCCATGCCCCCCGCCATCCTCTTCGTCCACAACAACTTCCCCGGCCAGTTCGGCTTCCTGTGCCAAGCCCTGCGGGCGCGTGGCACGCGGGTCGCCGCCATCGGACAGGCGACCGCGCCCGGGCTTCCCGACGTGCCCATGGTCCGCTGGAAGCATGGCCGGGGCACCAGCCCTGGCATCTTCCCGCCGGCCACGCGGGCCGAGGCCGACCTGATCCGGGGCCACGCCGCCGCCCACGCGGCCCTCGCGTTGAAGGACAAGGGCTTCGAACCCGGCCTCATCATCGGCCATCCCGGCTGGGGCGAGACGCTGTTTCTGGGCGAGGTGTTCCCCAGGGCGCGGCGCATCGAATACGCCGAATTCTTCTACCGCAGCGAGGGCGGGGACGTGGGCTTCGACCCGGAATTCCCGCCCTTGGACATGGAGAAGCGCTTCCGCCTGCACGCCAAGAACGCCACCATGGCGCTGGCCTTGGCGGAAGCCGACCGGATCGTCGCGCCCAGCGCCTTCCAGGCGTCCATGCTGCCGCCCCGGCTGCGGGAGGCCACCCGGATCATCCACGAGGGCGTGGACACAGAGGCCATCCGCCCGGACCCGGACGCCAGCTTCCGCCTGCCCGATGGCCGCGTGCTGGACCGCTCCCGCCCGGTGGTGACGTTCATCAACCGCCGCTTCGGTCCCTTGCGCGGCTGCCATATTTTCTTCCGCGCCCTGCCCGCCTTGCTGGACGCCGTGCCGGCGGCGGAAATCATCCTGATCGGCGCCAACGAGGTGGGCAATTACGACCCGCCGCCTCCCGCCGGACGCACTTGGCGAGATGTTTACCTGGACGAAATCCGCGGCCGGGTGGACCTGTCCCGGCTGCATTTCACGGGTCGGCTGCCCTACCCCGACATGCTCAAGGCCATTGCGGCTAGCTCGGCCCATGTCTATTTGACCTACCCGTTCGTGGTGTCCTGGTCATTATTTGAAGCCATGGCGAGTGGTGCCGTGGTGATTGGCTCGGACACGGCGCCGGTGCGCGAGGTCGTCAGCCATGGCGAAAACGGCCTGCTGGTGGATTTCTTCGCTGTGGATGGACTCGCCGCCGCCATGATCGACGCCTGCCGCCGCCCCGCCGAGCATCAAGCCTTGCGCGAGGGCGCCCGCCGCGCCGTGGTCGAGCGCTTCGACCGCCAAAGCCAATGCCTCCCGGCCTGGCTGGGGCTGGTGGACGAGGTGTTGGAGCTGGGGCCGCGTGGGGCGTGTTAAATTACGTGCCGACTCACTCCGTTCTCAATCAGCACTCGCGGCAAACCTTATGGCGACACTTCAAATCAACGTACCCGACGACATTAAAACCCGGTTCGAAAACGCTTTCTCCGGGCAAGACATCGGCCAAGTGGTTACCCGTCTGATGCGGGAAGCCTTGGAGCAGGCACCGTCAAAGCCAACTGCACCCAGCGTATGGGACCACATATTGCGCCGCCCCTATGAAGGAACCCGGTCGCGGGAAGAGATTGACGCTCAGATCAAAGCCGAACGGGCAAGCTGGGGCGAGCAGTGAAATTATTTTTCGATGCCTGCGCCGTTGTTTACACGGTGGAAAGCGCCGAGCCTTATTTCGCCGACTTGGCCCGTCTTTGTGCGAAACACCGCCTGGAATATCCCAAGGCTGGCATTGTCGTTTCCCGTCTTTCCTGTCTGGAATGCCTCGTCAAGCCGATTCGGGACCGTAACGCCGCCCTAATTGGCAAATATCGGGATTTCTTCCAAAGCGCCGACCTTGAAATCGTCGAGCTAACCGCCGACCTCGTCGAAATCGCCACCCATCTACGCGCTCAATATGGGCTTGCCACACCTGACGCTATTCAAGCCGCGAGCAGCCTGATATCCGGTGCCCATGTTTTCGTCACCAACGATGCGGTCTTTCGGCGAATACCACAACTTGACGTGCGTATTCCGTAATTCCAGCCCAGAACATAGGATGGAGCGAGGCGCACATCTCAAAGCTTCCCTTTCATGTTAAAGCAGGCGTGCGCCGTAACCCATCGATTCCTCGGCCAGAGCGCGGCGGGTTATGGCGCACGGAAAATTCAACGGGAATCCTTAGCCTTGGCGATGGGCGCCCACACCCACCCCACGAAATACATCTTTTTGCCATAAAGCTTCTCAATGACCCACATCCCCCGCAAACGCTTCGGCCAGAACTTCCTCCGCGATGCCGCCGTGGTCCACCGCATCGTGCAATCCGTGACGCCCGGTTCCACCGAGCACGTGGTGGAAATCGGCCCCGGCGAAGGCGTGATGACCGCCGCCTTCCTGCCCCATTGTCGCCACTTGGATGCGGTGGAAATCGACCGCGACCTGGCCGGGCACTTGGAGCGACGATTCGCCGACCAGCCCCAATTCCAACTGCACCGGGCCGACGCCCTGCGCTTCGACTTCCGTAAGCTGGCTGAAAGCGACAAGCTGCGGATCATCGGCAACTTGCCTTACAACATCTCGACGCCCTTGATGTTCCACCTGTTTGAATACACAGGGCTAGTCCAAGACATGCATTTCATGCTGCAAAAGGAAGTGGTGGACCGGCTGGCGGCGCAGCCGGGCGATTCGGACTACGGGCGCCTCGGCATCATGGCGCAATACCATTGCCGGGCGGAGAAGCTGTTCGAGGTGTACCCGGAGAGCTTCCACCCGGCGCCCAAGGTGGTGTCCGCCATTGTCCGGCTGGTGCCCCACGCCGCGCCGCCCGTGGACGCCGACCCCGCCAGCCTGCGCCGGGTGGTGGCCGCCGCGTTTTCTCAGCGGCGCAAGACCTTGCGGAATTCGGTGGGGGGCTTGTTCGAGGCGGACGAGCTGCGAGCGCTGGACATCGACCCCGGCGCCAGGGCCGAGACCTTAGGGCTAGAGGAATACGCCCGGTTGGCGCGGCGGCTGACGGAGAAGGAAGGCGGCGGGATTTAGGATGTGGCCGAAAGCAATTTCCCCGAATCAGTGGACTCCCGCCGGTGCCGTT
>NZ_JBTEKS010000063.1:0-15866 GCF_054333355.1 Methylomagnum sp.
TCAGTCTCCTTCGCCACAACGATCCCACCTCCAAGCAGAGCATCCGCCGCCGCAAACGTCGTGCCATCCTCAACAAGGACTATCGCAACCGCCTCATTTTTGGGGATCAACGGGTGCCGACTTCATAGCGCGATTGCCCTGGGGCGTTCTAACGGGGGCAACGCGCCGGTTCGGCGCCTTAAGTCAGCCTCCGCTGACCCGCTCCAAGCGGGTGGCTTCGGCCAATAAGCGGATGAGGGGCAGGGCCGCTTGCGCACAGGTTTCGCCCACGGCGATCAGCCCGTCGCGGTGCCCGCCCATGGCGATGACCTGGATGCCCGGTTCCCGCAGCAGATTCTCCACGGCGGTCGCCATGGCGGGTGTGCCATAGGCGATGTCCGGGTCGGTGGTGGGAATCGCCAAGGCTTGGGCGTGGTTCCATAGTTCAGGCGAATGGACATGCAGCACACAATTCGCCGCCGCCGCCCGGTAAACGGCGGCGTGGGTGAGGGCTTCGGAGGAGGGGCGGATCGGCCCTTCCGCCACTAGGCGGTTGGCGGGAATATCGAAGCCGGTGACGAGGCAATAGTGATGCGCCGTTAAGCCTTCGATGCCGCCGGTTTGCGTGCCGCTCACCAGGAAGCCCCGCCCGGCGAGGCGCTGGCTGACGTTGCCGTAGGCCAGGCCGCCGTAACGGCTCGGATCGTGGCCCGTCAGCCCCAGCCGGAACAGCAGGCCGCGCCAAGCGTCCAACTCGGCGAGGCTGGCCCAGTCGAGCGCGGGGGCGGGCTGGAAATCCAGGCGATATTTGGTGACGCCTTCGGTGTCTTCGGGCAAAGGAGGAGTGGACACGACGCTTGATTTAGGTGGGAAACTGGCAAATGGCCCGCTTTGCCGTGTAGTGAGAGAAGAACGGAATCGCGGATTGACGTCTGCCAAGGTGGCGGGAAATTGGTTTATTCCCTTCTGGACAGATGAAAAATTATTTCAGGGAATTATAATACCCCGCTAGTCCAAGCGTCTGAGTACGGATCGGGGCTTGTCGGGCAGGTTGCCGCGTCCGGTGTGAATCAGGCGAACGGAGCGATTTTTTAAGGATCATACAAGCGAATGTGGCGAAATTGGTAGACGCGCTGGATTTAGGTTCCAGTGGGGAAACCCTTGAGAGTTCGAGTCTCTCCATTCGCACCAAACAACCCCCCGCACGCCAAGCTTCGCGATCTCGGCAGGTCGCTACGGAATGCCGAGTCGTGATTGCGTCCGTCCATAGTTAATGGCCCCCGTGTTTGCGTGGCGCCGTCCATATCCACTCTCCAATTCTTACGAGCCTTTGAGGTAACAGCGACATGCAAGTTTCTGTCGAAACGACTTCCGAACTGAGCCGGAAAATGACCATCCAAGTGCCTGAGGAAACGATTCAGGAAAAGGTCTCGGCGCGGCTGAAGTCTTTGTCCAATCAAGTCAAGATCGACGGTTTCCGGCCCGGCAAGGTGCCTCAGAGCGTGGTTAAGAAGCGTTATGGACCGCAGGTTCGCGAGGAGGTGCTTTCAGACATGATCCAAACCACGTTCCAGGACGCGATTCGCAATGAGAAGCTGATGCCGGCGGGCGCACCCCAAATCATCGCCCACAAGGCGGACGAGGGCGAAGGGCTGGAATACGAAGCAAATTTCGAGGTGATGCCCGAATTCGTGCTGATGCCCTTGGAGACCCTGGAAGTTAAGCGCTTCGTGTCCGAGGTGACCGACGCAGATGTGGACACGATGGTGCAGCGTCTCCGGGAGCAGCGGAAAACTTGGCGGGATGTGGAGGCCCGTCCGGCCGCCGAAGGGGACCGCGTGGTTATCTCCTTTGATGGCTGGCTCGGCCAAGAGTCCTTCACCAATGGCCGGATTGACAACTTCCCGGTGGTGCTGGGCGCCAAGCAGATGATTCCTGGCTTTGAGGACAAGTTGACCGGCGCGGACGTAGGCGCGAAACTCGAATTTGAATTGGAGTTTCCCCAGGATTATCCGGGCGAAAAGATGGCTGGCAAGACGGGCCGGTTCGCCGTTGATGTGGTCAAGATCGAGGAAAGCCTGCTGCCGGAAGTGGACGCCGACTTCGTGAAACTGTTTGGCGTTGAGAACGGCGACATCGAAGCCTTCCGCACCGACATCAAGACCAACATGGAGCGCGAAATGCGCCGGGCCTTGCAGACGCGGACCAAGACCTCCGTCATGGATGCCCTGCACAACCGCAACACGTTCGGTCTGCCCAAGGCGCTGGTCAAGGAGGAGCTTGAGGACTTGGCCAAGCCGTACCGCGAAGAGGCCCGCAACCGCAAGCAGCACCTCGACGAGGCCAGGCTCAAGGAGCGGCTGGAACCCCTGGCCAATCGGCGCGTCGCGCTGGCGCTGGTCCTTGGCAAAATCATTGACGCCTATAATCTGTCCGTGGACCCGGGCCGCGTACGCGACACCGTTCAGGATCTCGCCATGAGTTATGAAGATTCCGAAGAGGTGGTGAGCTGGTATTACGCGGAAAAGGGACGGCTCCGGGAAATTGAAAATGTGGTGATGGAAGACCAGATTGTTGATTTGGTGTTGGAGAAGGCCACGGTCACCGACGAACAGGTTGGATTCCATGACCTCATGCAGGCGGCGGCGGGCAATGCGGCACCGGCCGGTCAAGCTTAACGAACTAAAGGCACAGGCATAAGCACGATGTTTACCAACGACTATTCCAAAGACCTGACCACCAGGGCGGCTGGCGGCTTGGTGCCCATCGTCATCGAGCAATCGGCGCGTGGCGAGCGGGCGTTTGATATTTATTCCCGACTGCTCAAGGAGCGCGTCATTTTCCTGGTCGGGCAGGTGGAAGACTACATGGCGAACCTCGTGATCGCCCAGCTTCTCTTCCTGGAATCGGAAAACCCCGACAAGGACATCCACCTTTACATCAATTCGCCGGGCGGCGTGGTCACGTCGGGGCTGGCGATTTACGATACCATGCAGTTTATCAAGCCCGATGTCAGCACCCTGTGCGTCGGCCAAGCGGCCAGCATGGGCGCTCTGCTGCTGGCGGGCGGCGCCCCTGGCAAGCGCTACGCGCTGCCCCATTCGCGGGTGATGATCCATCAGCCCTTGGGTGGCTTCCAGGGGCAGGCCAGCGACATCGACATTCACGCCCGCGAGATCCTAGCGGTGCGCGAACGGCTCAACACGATTCTGGCGAAACACACCGGCCAGCCCATGGAACGCATCCAGGCTGACACCGACCGCGACAATTTCATGGGAGGAGACGACGCGGTGCGGTATGGTCTAATCGACAAGGTGCTGACCAGCAGGGATGTGGGTTCGGCGGGATGAGCGTTGTTCCCCTAAGGACGGGGGAAGTGGCCGGGCCGCTTGTCGAAGGCGGCTCGGCGTTGACGCTGAATTCTTACTTTGACTAAGGGGCATGCAATGAGTGACGATAGGCACGGCAAAGACGGGGGTGGCAAGCTGTTGTACTGCTCGTTCTGCGGCAAGAGCCAGCACGAGGTCCGCAAGCTGATCGCGGGACCGGCAGTGTTTGTCTGCGACGAATGCGTTGAATTATGCAACGACATCATTCGTGAGGAGCTACAAGAGAACGTCGCGGCGGGGGTGGACAAGCTGCCCAAGCCGAAGGAAATCAAGAATGTTCTAGACGAATACGTCATCGGGCAGGAAAAGGCCAAGCGCACCCTGTCCGTGGCCGTTTATAACCACTACAAGCGGCTGCGGCTGCATGGCCATGCCAAGAAGAACGATGTCGAGCTGGCGAAGAGCAATATCCTCCTGATCGGTCCCACCGGGTCCGGCAAGACCTTGCTGGCGGAAACCCTGGCCCGCCTGTTGGACGTGCCCTTCACCATCGCCGATGCCACCACGTTGACCGAAGCCGGTTATGTCGGCGAGGACGTGGAAAACATCATCCAGAAGATTCTCCAGAAATGCGATTACGATGTGGAGAAGGCCGAGTCCGGCATCGTCTACATCGACGAAATCGACAAGATTTCCCGCAAGTCCGACAACCCCTCCATCACCCGCGATGTGTCCGGCGAGGGTGTGCAGCAGGCCCTGCTCAAGCTGATTGAAGGCACCGTCGCCTCGGTCCCGCCGCAGGGTGGGCGCAAGCATCCGCAGCAGGAGTTCTTGCAGGTCAACACGGCGAATATCCTGTTTATTTGTGGCGGTGCGTTTGCCGGGTTGGAAAAGGTCATCCGCGCCCGCTCCGAGAAGGGCGGCATCGGCTTCGCCGCCGACGTGAAGAGCAAGGACGAGCGCCGCAATGTGGGCGAAGTGCTGGCCGATGTGGAAGCGGAAGACCTGATTCGTTACGGCTTGATACCGGAATTCGTGGGCCGCCTGCCGGTGGTCGCGACCTTGGAGGAACTGGACGAACCGGCTTTGGTGCGCATCCTGACCGAGCCGCGTAACGCCCTGGTGAAGCAGTACAAGAAGCTGTTCGAAATGGAGGGCTGCGACCTCGAAATCCGCGAGGACGCCTTGAAGATAGTGGCCCGCCGGGCCATGGATCGGAAAACTGGCGCTCGGGGCTTGCGCACCATCCTTGAACATGCCCTGCTCGACACGATGTATGAGTTACCGTCCGCCGAGCATGTCTCCAAAGTGGTTATTGACGAAAAGGTTATCCGGGGTGAAACGGAACCTTATCTGATTTACACGGGTGGCGAGAAACAATGCGCTTCAGGGGAATAAAATCCAGTTTTCCCCGCGTCCCCATTAAATAATAAATCGCCCGCTAGTCGGGCGTTTTTTTTGCCGTTTTATTAAAGCGCCCCTTGTTTTTGGCCCGCCCTTACCTATATCTTCAAATCGTATCCCCTGACCAATTACCAACCCAGTGGTTTCCCGATGGAAAAACAGCAGGCTACCTTGAGACCGGACAAAGCCGTTCCGGTGCTACCTTTGCGCGATGTGGTGGTTTATCCGCACATGGTAATCCCCCTGTTCGTGGGCAGGGAGAAGTCGATATTGGCGCTCGACAGCGCCATGCGCGACAACAAGCAGATTTTATTGGTGGCCCAGAAAGAGGCCGAGGTGGATGACCCCGAGTTTGAAGACCTTTACCGGGTTGGGACGCTTTCCAACATCCTGCAATTGCTGAAGCTTCCCGATGGCACCGTCAAGGTGCTGGTGGAGGGCGCCGAGCGCAGCCGGGTGGAAAAATACCGGATGGCCGACAAGCATTACACGGCGGTTGTCTCCCCCCTGGAGGATGAGATTGCGATCGACGACCAGGAGCTGGAGGTGATGATCCGCACCGTCATCAACACCTTCGACCAGTACGTCAAGCTCAACAAGCGCATTCCCCCGGAAGTCCTCAATTCCCTGGCCGGGATCGACGATCCCAGCCGCCTGGCGGACACCATCGCCGCCCACATGACCATCAAGATCGAGGACAAGCAGTCCGTGCTGGAGTCCGCCGAGGTGACGGCCCGCTTGGAGCGCCTGATGACGCTGATGGAGGGCGAGGTGGACATGCTCGAAATGGAGAAGCGCATCCGGGGCCGCGTCAAGCAGCAGATGGAGAAGAATCAGCGCGAGTATTACCTCAACGAGCAGATGAAGGCCATCCAGAAGGAACTGGGCGAGATGGAGGACGTGCCCAACGAGTTCGAGGAGCTGGCCCGCAAGATTCAAAAATCCGGGATGCCGGAGGCCGCCAAGACCAAGACCGAGACCGAGTTGAACAAGCTCAAGTTGATGTCGCCGATGTCCGCCGAGGCCACGGTGGTGCGCAACTACATCGACTGGATGGTCGGGATGCCCTGGAAGAAGCGCAGCAAGGTCAGCAACGACCTCAAGCACGCCGAGGAAATCCTGGAAGCCGAGCATTACGGGCTGGATAAGGTCAAGGAGCGCATCCTGGAATACCTGGCCGTGCAGCAGCGCGTGAAAAAGCTCAAGGGGCCGATTCTCTGCCTGGTGGGTCCGCCCGGCGTGGGCAAGACCTCGCTAGGCCAGTCCATCGCCCGCGCCACCAACCGCAAATACGTCCGCATGGCCCTGGGCGGCATCCGCGACGAGGCGGAAATCCGGGGGCATCGGCGCACCTACATCGGCTCCATGCCGGGCAAGATTTTGCAGAACCTGTCCAAGACCAAGACCCGCAACCCCATGTTCATGCTCGACGAGATCGACAAGATGGCCATGGATTTCCGGGGCGACCCGGCGTCGGCATTGCTGGAGGTGCTGGACCCGGAGCAGAACCACACCTTCAACGACCACTACCTGGAAGTCGATTTCGATTTGTCCGAGGTCATGTTCGTCGCCACGGCCAACACCCTGAACATCCCGGCGCCGCTGCTCGACCGCATGGAGGTGATCCGCATCGCGGGCTACACCGAGGACGAGAAGATCAATATCGCCCTGCGCTATTTGATCCCCAAGCAAATCAAAAACAATGGCTTGAAGGACAGCGAAATCCATATCGCCGAGTCGGCCATCCGCGACATCATCCGCTACCACACCCGCGAGGCCGGGGTCCGCAACCTGGAGCGGGACATCGCTAAAATTTGCCGCAAGGTCGTCAAGAGCCTGCTGTTGAAGCCCAACACCAAGCGCATCAACGTCACCAACCGTAACCTGGACGATTTCCTGGGCGTGCGTCGGTTCCGCTACGGGCGGGCCGAGGAGAATGACCAGATCGGCCAGGTCACGGGGCTGGCCTGGACGGAGGTGGGCGGCGAATTGCTGACCATCGAAGCCGTGGTGATGACGGGCACCGGCAAGCACACCTACACCGGCAAGCTGGGCGAGGTGATGCAGGAGTCGATACAAACGGCGATGACCGTTGCCCGCAGCCGCTCGGAAGTGTTGGGCATTGACCCGGCGTTCTACCAGAAGCATGACGTGCATATCCATGTCCCGGAAGGCGCGACGCCCAAGGACGGCCCGAGCGCGGGCATCGGCATGTGTACGGCCTTGGTGTCTGCGTTGACGCTCATTCCGGTGCGCTCGGACGTGGCGATGACCGGCGAAATCACCTTGCGCGGCGAGGTGCTGCCCATTGGCGGCTTGAAGGAAAAGCTGCTGGCGGCGCACCGGGGCGGCATCACCAAGGTGTTGATTCCGCAGGAAAATCAAAAGGATTTGGCGGAAATCCCCAAGAACATCAAGCAGGATTTGACGATCATTCCGGTGCGCTGGATCGACGAAGTGCTGAGGGTCGCGTTGCAGCACATGCCGGAACCCTTGGTCAAGCCGTCCATTGAGGCGGATAGCGTGACCAAGCCCGCCATAACCGCTGGCATGATAGTTGCGCATTGAGTGTCGCATGACATTGGCAGTGCGCCCATCCTTGCGGGTGGGCGCGGTGTCCCGACGCCAGACGTCATGCGGCTTGACACGACTTTTCGTGTGCTGCTAAATTGCTTCGGGTAGGGTTCGCGGCGCCGCCGATGGCCCTAGAGGCTTCATCGGAATCTGTTTCGAACTTCAGTCAGATCAACAACTAATCCCAACCATATAAGGGGGAATTGAATGAATAAGGCGGAACTCATTGATGCGATCGCGGACTCGGCTGACCTGACCAAGGCTGACGCAGGACGTGCGCTGGATGGCATGATCGATGCCATCACGGCGGCTTTGAAGAAAGGTGAGACGGTTTCCCTCGTTGGGTTCGGCTCCTTCGCTGTGAAGGAACGCGCCGAGCGCCAAGGGCGCAATCCGCAGACTGGCGATTCCATCACCATCGCGGCTGCAAAAATTCCTTCATTTAAAGCTGGCAAAGCCCTGAAGGATGCTGTAAACTAGCAAACTCTTTCAGGGTGCTTAGCTCAGCTGGGAGAGCATCGCCCTTACAAGGCGAGGGTCGTAGGTTCGATCCCTACAGCACCCACCATTACTTGGAGCGGTAGTTCAGTTGGTCAGAATACCGGCCTGTCACGCCGGGGGTCGCGGGTTCGAGCCCCGTCCGCTCCGCCACTTTTGAGAATAAAACCCCGCGCCTTGTAGCGGGGTTTTTTTTTGGCGAAGGAAAGTCCTTCGTAATCCACCGGTTCATCTTCCCCCCATCGAATTTCGACAAAGGTTCTGGCTATGCTCCAAGCGATTCGTGATCGTGCGCAAGGCATTTTTGCCTGGGTAATGTTGATTCTTATCGGCGTGCCCTTCGCCCTGTGGGGTATTCAAAACTATATGGACACCGGCAAGGAGCAGCCCGCCGCCACCGTGGGCGGACATGAGATTTTCGACCGGGACGTGAGCCGGGCCTACGAGCAGAACATTGCGAGCCTTGTGGGCGTGGCCGATTACGACGAGAAGCAAATGCGGCACGAGGCATTGGAGCGGCTGATCCGCGAGGAGGTCATCGCCCAGAGCGCCGAGGACAAATCCCTGGCGGTGAGCGACGCCGATGTCCGGGGCTTCATCCAGACGCTGCCGTATTTCCAAACCGATGGCAAATTCGACAAGGAAAAATACAAGGTCATGCTGTCCGCCCAGCACATGACGCCCAACCAGTTGGTGGCGCAAATCCGCCGCGCCCTGGTGATGGAGCAATACCAGCGGGGTGTTTTGGACAGCGCCTTCGTCACCAAGGATCAGGTCGATATGCTGCTGCGCCTGCGCAATCAAGAGCGCGAAATTGAATACGCCACCGTCCCCCTCAGGCTGGTGAACCGCACCTTCCCCGACGCGGAGATTGAGGCTTACTACCGCGAACACCTCCCGGAATTCGGCAACCCGGAACAGGTTTCCATCGAATACGTCACGCTCAATCTGGACGATTTGGCGAAACAGGTGCAAGTCACCGAGGCGGACCTGCGCAATCTGTATGAGGAGCAAAAAGCCAGCTTCGGCACCGAGGAGCGCCGCAAGGCCAGCCATATCCTGATTCCGGTGGAAAAGCCGGATGAAGCCGCCGACAAGGCGGCACTCGCCAAGATCGCCCAGATTCGTGAACGGCTGGTCAAGGGCGAGGATTTCGCCAAGGTGGCGAAAGAAGTGTCCGGGGATTCGGTCTCCGCCAAGCAGGGCGGCGACCTGGGCTTCATCAACAAGGACGCCATGGAGGAAAACTTCGCCAAGGCGGCGTTCGCCTTGAACCAAGGCGATTTGTCCGAGCCCGTGAAGACCTCGTTCGGCTATCACCTCATCAAGGTCACCGAGTTGGTGCCGGCCCGCGTTAAATCTTTCGAAGAGGTCAAGGACGAACTCGGCAAGACCTTCCAGCACAACGCGGCGGAGAACAAGTTCTACGATCTCGGCCAAACCCTCACCGAGCAAAGCTTCGAGCATCCCGACAGCCTGGAGCCTGCGGCCAAGCAACTCAATCTGAAAGTCGAGCAAACCGGCCTGTTCACCCGGGATGCGGGCGAAGGCGTGGCAAGCGAAGAAGCGGTTCGCAAAGCCGCGTTCAGCGAGGAGGTCTTGAGCGGCCGCAACAGCGATCCGGTGGAGTTGGGCAATGAGAAGGCCATGGTGCTGCGGGTGAAGGAGCATCGGCCCGCTTCCGACAAGCCTCTGGCCGACGTGAAAACCGCGATTATCGAGCGGCTGAAAGATCAGGAGGCCCGCCGCGTGGCGAGTCAGCAGGTCGATGGCTTCACGAAGCAGGTCCGCGAAGGCCGTTCCTTCGCTGAGGTGGCGAAAGCCGCCGGGTTGCAAGTGGTCAAGCCGCCCGCCTTGCGCCGTAGCGACGACAAGCTGCCCCACGCCTTGGTCGGCGCTGTCTTCAAGGCACCCCGGCCCGCCGAGGGCAAGCCGACACTCCAAGGCGTTGAAGTGGAAAATGGCGAGCGCATTGTGTTCAACCTACTCGCCGTCAAGGATGGCGCCGCCGCGCCCGCCGACGCCAAGGAGCTGGATTCGGCCCGTGAATTCCTGTCACGATCCGAGGGCCAGCGGGAGTTTTCTTCCTTCGTGGCCCGTTTGCGGGAAATCGCCGACGTGTGGGTGAAGCCCGAGACCTAGGGCGCTTTCGGTTTCGCTGAACAGCGGAGGCTGGCTTCGACTCCGCTCAGCCAGCGGCTTTACTTTGCATTCCGGGCTTGAAATCGTTTTAAGCATTCTTCCCGAGCCGTGGAGCCTAGCTTGGGTTCCACGGTGCCCGCCCGAATCCCCTCCCTCAAAGCTGGTTCGCCTGAAATCCCTTGGCCCGCAACAGGGCGACGATGCCTTTCTCCCCGACCAGCCGCCTCGCGTCCAGGATCACGAAATAAGTCCTGCCGTCGGCGACCATCTCCGCCACCTTCTCGGCCATGGCTTCGCTTTGAGCCTGGTTTTTGTCTTGTAGCATTTTTTCGGATTTCGGCAGGGCGTCGCTGCTATGGCGCTGTGAATAGGCCAAAGCGTCGGCGTCGCCTTTCTTCCATGCCTCCACCAGAGACTTGAAATACTCGTTCTTGAGGTCGGCCTCGTACAGCGCTCGGATCAACACCTGTTCCTGCTCGGCGTCCGTCAGGGCTTCATAATGCTTGATCCGCTCTTCCAGCGGATCGAGTTCCAGGATGGGCTTGAGGGTTTCGCCCGCCTTGACGAAGGTTTTGTCCACGCTCAGCTTGTCGTCCAGTCTCGCCTGCTTGAGCGCGGCGTTCTTGAGCCTCAGCGCCGCCATCCAGGGCCGCAGGGAATTGATGGACTCTTCGGTGAGGTTGAGGGACTTGGCGAGTTCCACCGTTTTCTGCCAAGTGACCGGCTTGATGTGATTTGACAGGCTGGAGCCATCGGTATAGCTGCCCTTCGCCACGAGGAAGCCGCCCGCCGCCGCGGGATCGGTGCCGGCATCCAATTCTTTCGACACCACCAGCACCTTGGACTCGGTGAAGGCGTCCATAACGGATTCCGGCAGCGGGTACATGTCGGCGGCACCGTAGTTCAGGGAACCCATCAGGTACAGGGCGCGGTTCGGCTGGGTCAGCTTCCACAGCAGCATGGGCCGGTTTTCCGCAGGCGCGAGCTTCGCCAGGGCCGGGGGCAGTCCGGTGGAGGTCAATTCCTTGCACGGCTTGTCCTGGTAGAAGACCTTGTTGTTGGCATCCAGGCATTTATAAACGCCGGCCTGCCCCAAGGCGGGCGCGACGCTCAGGGATAAGAGCAATAAGCGGGGGATCGTGGAAGACATCGCAGCCTTTCGAATAGTTATTGAAGAAGCCTCTAGCGGTCCAGTCGGTTCGCTCTCCGGTCCCGTCCCGGGCGGGGAACCTCGGTCGGGTACTTTAGTGCGGATGGCGGGCCAATGGCAAACAAAACCACGCCCAGGTTATGGGCTTCCGCCGCCGCCCACACTGAACTCCCGCCCCGTCCGGCCTATCTATATTGCCAGGGCCGACCCATTTAGATGTGAAGGAACCTGTCGGCCTGGTCGGCTATCCGACCGTTCCCCATTCTAGAACAAGGACGGCTATGAAGATTGCACAGGTCGCACCCCTGCACGAAAGCGTGCCTCCCAAGCTTTACGGCGGCACGGAACGGATTGTTCATTATTTGACCGAAGCCCTGGTTGATGCGGGCCACGATGTCACCCTATTCGCCAGCGGCGATTCCAAAACCCGCGCCCGTCTGGAACCCATCGTCGAAACGGCCCTGCGGCTGGACGACCGGGTGGTGGACGCTCTGGCGCCCCATCTGCTGATGTTCGACCGGGTGGCGGAAATGGCCGCGAAGTTCGATGTCATCCATTTCCACACCGATTATTTGCACTTCCCGGTATTCCGCCGCTGTGCGGTGCCCCATCTCACCACCTTCCATGGCCGCCTGGATTTGCGCGATTTGCGGCCCATTTTCGAGAATTTCCGTGAACTGCCCATGGCGTCCATATCGGATTACCAGCGCTCGCCAGTCAGGCGGGCCAACTGGTTGGGCACCGTCTATCACGGCCTGCCCGAAGATTTGTATACCTTCCGCCCCGAGTCCGGCGAATATTTGGCCTTCCTCGGGCGCATCTCCCCGGAGAAGCGCCCCGACCGGGCCATCGAAATCGCTCTCCGCGCTGGCCTGCCTCTTAAGATGGCGGCCAAGGTGGACAAGGCTGACCGGGATTATTACGCGGAAAAAATCCGGCCCTTGATGGACCACCCCCTCATTGAATTCGTCGGCGAAGTGAACGAGCGGGAGAAAAACGACCTGCTCGGGAATGCCCGCGCCCTGCTGTTCCCCATCGACTGGCCGGAGCCGTTCGGGCTGGTGATGATCGAGGCGCTGGCCTGCGGCACGCCGGTGGTCGCCTTCAACAATGGCTCGGTGCCCGAAGTGCTGCGCCATGGCGAGACGGGCTTCATCGTGAACACGGTGGACGAGGCCGTGGCCGCCGTGGCGAACATCGACGCGATCAGCCGCGCCCATTGCCGCTGGGAGTTCGAAAACCGTTTTTCGTCGCGGCTCATGGCGAAGAGCTACGGCGAGTTGTACGGGCGATTGCTGCGCGGGGAACGGGCTGGTTTCGGACAGCCGGGGGTCATCGACTTGGTCGCCACCCAGGCCGCCAAGCCCAAACCGAAATCCAGGCCGGAGCCAGAGCGGTCGGTCGGCGGCATGAAGGCCGAATAGGCTTTTTGAATTGAAGGCATGTTGGGAGGTGGGTTTAACTGATTTATCCCGTCGTTGGGAGCGCGGGCCGCTGGCCCGCGAGCGGGCGGGACGCCCGCGCTCCGACCGTGTTGTCAAAAACCCATTAAGCCCACCTCCCCGGGGTGCAAAAAACTTCTTGTTCCCGCGCCCGATGGCCACCGCCATTGAGTTACCCGCTTAACAAGAATTTTCGGTGTTGGGTGGGCATGTCCTCATGCCCACCGATTTTTAACCCAGCGTGTTTTGGTGGGCATGAGTACAGTACCTGCCCACCCTACAGGAATCCGGTGATGCAGGAAGCAAGAACGCTAAGCGAGAGAGGCCCACAGCATGGTTGACCACAATTCCGGCGAGGATCAATGGTATGTCATCGCCACCGGCCCGGCGACTGAGGAACCGGCGCGGGTGCTTAAGCACGGCGATACCTTCGGCGTGTTCGACCGGCACGGCGATATTTTCCAGGCGGAAGGGGACGGTCACGGCAACCTGACCCAGCAGGGGCTTTATCACGAGGGCACCCGTTATCTCTCCTACTGGGAGCTGCGCGTCAACGGGCAGCGGCCCTTGCTGCTCAGTTCCATGATCAAGGAGGACAACAGCTTGCTGGTGGTCGACATGACCACGCCCGATATGTACCGTCAGGGCGAGTTGGTCATCCCCAAGGGCAGCGTCCATTTGTTCCGTTCCGTGGCGCTGTGGGGGCAGGCCCGTTACGAGCATCTACGGCTGGTGAATTATGGCGAGCAGCCGGTGGAGCTGACCGTCGAATTGCTCATGGCCGCCGACTACCGGGATATTTTCGAGGTGCGGGGCGTGCGGCGTCCCCAGCGCGGCACCCTGCTGGCTTCGGAGGTGGGCGAGAATTACGTGGTGCTGGGCTACCGGGGACTCGACCGGGAAACGCGGCAAACCCGCATTTGCTTCGACTGGCAGCCCCATGGACTCGACACCTCCCGCGCCGTCACCATGCTGCACCTGGAATCCCGCGAATCCCGCCACATGCACCTGTCCGCCGTGTGTACGGCGGGCCGGAAGGCGGCGCCCGTGTGCGATTACTATCAGGCCATGACCAATGTGGAGGCCACCATCGCCGCCCATGACGCCCAGGCCGCGAAGATTTACACGTCCAACGAAGAATTCAACGACTGGCTCAACCGCTCCGGGTCCGACCTGGAAATGCTCGTGACCCACACCCCCGAGGGCATGTACCCCTACGCCGGGGTGCCCTGGTACAGCACGCCGTTCGGACGGGATGGACTCATCACCGCCCTGCAAACCCTGTGGATGCGGCCCGCGCTGGCCCGTGGGGTGCTGACATTCCTCGCCGCCACCCAGGCGGACCGGCTCGACCCGGCCCAGGACGCGGAGCCGGGCAAGATACTCCACGAGGCCCGCTCCGGCGAAATGGCGACCTTGGGCGAAATTCCCTTTGGCCGCTATTACGGCACGGTGGACGCCACGCCCTTGTTCGTCATCCTGGCCGGGCACTACTACCGGCGCACCAGCGACCGCGATTTCATCCGCACCATCTGGCCGAATATCGAGCGGGCGCTGGCCTGGATCGACAACTACGGCGACAGCGATGGCGATGGCTTTGTCGAATACGCCCGCCACAGCGAGAACGGCCTGGTCCAGCAGGGCTGGAAGGATTCCAACGATTCCGTGTTCCACGCCGATGGCACCCTGGCCCATGGACCCATCGCCCTGTGCGAGGTGCAGGGTTACGTCTACAAGGCCAAGCTGTTGGCGGCGGAATTGGGCGACGCGCTGAGCCGCCCAGATCAAGCGCACCGCTGGCGCCACGACGCGGAACGGCTGCGGCGGCGCTTCAACGAGGCGTTCTGGGTGGAAGAACTCGGCACCTACGCCCTGGCCCTGGATGGCGACAAACGGCCTTGCAAGGTGCGCGCCTCCAATGCTGGCCACACCTTGTTCAGCGGCATCGCCGATCCCGCCTACGCCCGGCGGGTGACGGACACGCTGATGGCGAAGGAATCCTTCAGCGGCTGGGGCGTCCGCACCGTGGCGGAAAGCGAGAGCCGCTACAACCCCATGGCCTACCACAACGGCTCGATTTGGCCCCACGACAACGGCATGGTGGCCTTCGGCATGGCCCGCTACGGCTTCAAGCAGGAGGCCATGGCGGTGCTGACCGGCTTCTTCGAGTCCAGCATCTTCCTGGAACTGCACCGCCTGCCGGAACTGTTCTGCGGCTTCACCCGGATGCCCGGCCAAGGTCCGACGCTGTATCCCGTGGCCTGCTCGCCGCAAGCCTGGGCCAGTAGCGCGGTGTTCCAGATGGTGCAAGCCTGCCTGGGACTCACCTTCTCCGTCGACAAGCCGCAGGTGCGCTTCTATCACCCGCAACTCCCGGCTTATATCGACTGGATGCGGATCGAGGGGCTGTGCTTCGGCGACGGACTCATCGACCTCGTGCTGCGCCGCCACGCCAATGACGTGGGCATCAATGTGGAGCGGAAGGAGGGGGATATTGATGTGGCGATAGTGGTGTAAGTCCCGTGGGAGCGGTTTTCCAATCGCGACCGGCTGTTAGAGCGTATCCATCAAGCCCCCCGCTTGGAAACCAGCAGTGGATTGGCTTAGCGAGTAAGGCCGACTCGGTTTTGAAAACCGGGTCCGGCCTACTTGGGAACCAGCGGGTTATTTTTGTGGGTTAGAATCGCCCTTTTGCCAAAAGGTAAAGGGTATCGCCATGAAAACCACCGGACTCGTCTGCAAAAATACCGCGCTGGCCTTCCTGATGATCGCCATGACCTCGGGCTTGGCGGGTTGCAGCAAGGTCAACCGGGAGAATTACGACAAGCTCAAGATGGGCATGGATTACGGCGAAGTCATCCAAATTCTGGGTGAGCCAGCCAACTGCGACAACTTAATCACCGCCAAAAGCTGCGTATGGGGGAAAGCCCCGAAGACCATCACCGTCCAATTGATTGGGGATAAGGTGATTTTATTCCAGGGTGAAGGTTTGTAAGTTTAGGGCTTCGCAGCCCTTGTTATTCAATGCCTTAAAGTGTTCGTAGTGCCGCCTGAATGAAGGCGGGACTACAAGCAAAAAGCTGCGTAAGTTCTGAGACGATTTCCAGGAAAAGACATACCTGTAGGATGGGTAGAGCGAAGCGAAACCCATCACCCTGTCTCCGGTTCGATGGGTTTCGCGAGTACGCTCTCCCTCCTATGGAACAACAACCGCTGCGAGGCATGGAGCGATGTGAAGCGAGCGAGCCGAGTAGTCCCCGGTAGCCCGAGTGCCGGGCGGATTCCCGGAGGGAATCTGCAAGGCCCACGACCGGGCGTAGAGCCATTTGTGGAGCCACGTCCCGATCC
>NZ_JBTEKS010000064.1:0-15861 GCF_054333355.1 Methylomagnum sp.
TCGTGGTAAGTGAAATTATCCTCACCCCAGCCACCATCGGCGCATTGCACGCTCTTCAACCAAGCCACGGCCCTGCGGATGGACGGATCGTCCTTCGACAAGCCCGCCTTTTCCAAGCCCACCAGCACCGACCAGGTGCCGTAAATGTAATTGGTGCCCCAGCGGCCAAACCAAGAACCATCGGTTTCCTGCTCGTTCCGCAGATAGTCGATGGCCTTGTCGATGACCGGCTGGAACTCAGCCCGCCGCTCCGCCACGCTCGCCAAGAACATCACGCAGCGGCCACTCACATCGGAGGTGGGCGGGTCGAGTAGGGCGCCATGGTCGGCGAACGGGATATGGTTCAGATAGTAATGGGTGTTGTCGGCATCGAACGCGCCCCAGCCGCCGTTCTCGGAGGCCATGCCCGCAATCCAGTTGCCCGCCCGGCGCAGCACGTCGGTGAATTCCGGGCTATCCGCCTGCAAGATGGCCTGGGCCACCACGGCGCTGTCGTCCACGTCCGGGTAATAGGTGTTGTCGAACTGGAAAGCCCAGCCGCCGCCCTCCACATCGGGCCGCTTAATGCGCCAGTCGCCGGGATGGTCGGTCAACTGCTTGCTCGCCAGCCAACGCAGCCCGGCGGTCAACGCCGCTTCGGTGCGGGCGTCCCGGTCGTGCTTATTGACCTCTTGCAGCGCGAGGCTAGAGAGGCCGGTATCCCAAATCGGCGAAACGCAGGGCTGGCAATAAACGTGGTCCTCCTTGAACACCAGCAGGCGCTCGATGGATTCCCGCGCAATGCGGCGATGCTCGTGTTCCGGCGGGTAGCCCAGCAGGTCTAGCGCCTCATAGGCGTTGACCATGGCGGGGAAAATCGCGCCAAGGCCGTCCACGCCATTCAAACGCTCCACGAACCAATCGAGTGCCTTCTGGGTGGCCTTGCGGCGCATGGCCTTCGGAATCAGCGGCTCCATCATGAAGCCAATCCGTTCCAGCGCCAGTACCGCCTTGCCCAGCGGGGTTTTGACGTGGGAGAAATAATTGCGCTCCTGCTCCGGGTCCACGGTGAACAGTTCGCGGACGCCGATTTTCAGCGGGTTGCGGGCCTTCACCTTGTGGCTGCACAGGATGAACAGCGGCACCATCACCGTGCGCGACCAGTAGGAAACCTTGTCCAGATGGAACGGGAACCACTTGGGCAGCAGCATGATTTCCACCGGGATGAACGGCACGGCCCGCCACGGCACCTGCTCGAACATGGCGAGCATGATCCGGGTGAATACGTTCGCGTGGGCCGCGCCGCCCTGGCTCAGAATCCAGTTCCGCGATTTCGCCATGTGGGGCGCGTTGATGTCGTCGCCCGCCAGTTTCAGGGCGTAATAGACCTTCACCGTGCAACTGATGTCGCCGGGTCCGCCGGTGTACAGGGGATAGCTGCCGTCCGCTTGTTGGCGGGAACGCAGATAGACCGCGATCCGGGCTTGCAGCGACTCGTCGATTTCATCCATGAAGTGCATCATCAGGATGTATTCGGAGGGAATCGTGCAATCGGCTTCCAATTCAAAGACCCAGTGACCCGGCTCGTGTTGTAGGTCGAGCAAGTGGTCGCGGGCACGACGGATGGCGGTGTCGAGGAGGGTTTCGGCCCGCGCCGTCGGGATATACGGCTTGAGCAAAACGGAGTCGATTTCGGAAAGAAGGTTTGGGTCTTTAAACATGGTCGAGATGTCCCCCGTAGGTTGGTTGGCTTCTCAGGTACAAATAGGAATTCATGTAGCGCGACTAGGCGGCAGGCCGGTGCCCGCCAGCGCGAAGGCGGCTTTCAAGCCGATGTTGCTGGATCGCAACAGGCGGCTGGTGACGATGGTCGTCTTGACGGCCCGCCGGGTAATCTTGACCTCCGAGGAGGCGCTGAAATCGAGGTGGCTATTGACCTTGCGCAAGGTCAGCACGGCCATCCCCAAGGCCCACAGGCAGAATTCCCGCAGCCCGGTTTCATAGGCCGGAATCAATAGCGTGTAGCGCAGGGCGTTATCCAGATGGCCGTGGGCGATGCCGATGAGTTCGCGGAAGCCCGCCCGGAAACGTGGGTCGTTGTGATGGGGCTTGAGGTCGCGCAGGTCGAAGCCGGTCGCGTCGAAAATATTCTGGGGCAGCCAGCACACGCCGCGCCCGTGATCGTCCCATAAGTCCTTGAGAATATTGGTCATTTGTAGACCCTGGCCGAAGGAGACGGCCAGCTTCATCATGTCGTCGCGGTGCGCGGCGACGGCCAGCGAGTAATGGCAGAACAGCCGGGTCAGCATTTCGCCGACCACGCCCGCCACGTAGTAGCAATAGCGGTCCATTTCCGCCATGGTTGCCACCCCGAACCGCAGGTCGCGATCCTGGAATTCGGCCATGCCCTCGGCCATGATTTGCACGCAATAGGCCAGCGCGTCGCGTTGCTCGGCTTCAAAGCCGTGGGTGATTTGAATGACGCGGGGAATGACGCGGATCAGTTCGTGTTCCGCCGGGATTGTTTGCGCGGATAGCAGCGGTGCCAGTTCATCGCGCAACGGCTCTGGGGCTTCTTCGCCGCGTACGATTCGGGCGAATTGCTGGCAAAACTGGCGCTTCTGGGCGGAGTCCAGGGCCACTTCGTCCTCAACGGTATCCACGATTCGGCAGAGCAAATACGCATTGGACACGGGTTTGGCGAGCGCGGGCGGGAGTTGCGGAATGGTGAGCGCGAAGGTCCGCGACACCCCTTGCAGCAGGTGCGCCTGAAAGGCGTCGTCGCTCAGGGCTTCGAGGCTTAAAGCCGTGCCCGGCATAGGGCCGACGCTAGGGCTGGAGAGGGTGGCTCCATTCAAAGTCATTGATATATAAATGGGTTTTTAGGTTCGGCCTAATTCTTGCAAAAAAATAATGCCGGTTGGCCCGATGGTCGAGATTCTAACGGCATTGCCTTTTTCGTCAAGCGATGTTGTATTTTAACGAAAAACAGTTGAGGAAAATACAACTAAACGCTAGCATGTTGTTTAAATAGGCGAAGAGTCGGTATTCCCGTCAATATTGAGTGGAATCGACGAACGTCCAAGCGAATTTGGGTTATTCCCATTGACTACGTCCGGGATAATCTGCCGAGAAATGACTGGTTTTTAATTTTGAATTTGGGGAGGCCCCATGAGTGTTCCGCTGAGGCAGCAATTCACCGTCGCAAAATATCTCATCCAGCAAAAGTTGAAGGGCAACAAGCAGTACCCTTTAGTGCTGATGCTTGAGCCGCTGTTCCGCTGCAACTTGGCGTGTGCGGGCTGTGGCAAGATCGACTACCCGGATGACATCCTCAACCGCCGCCTGAGCGTCGAGGAAGCCCTGCAATCCGTGGACGAATGCGGCGCTCCCATCGTCTCCATCGCCGGTGGCGAACCGCTGTTGCATAAGGAATTGCCGGAGATCGTCGAGGGCATCATCGCCCGTGGCAAATACGTTTACCTCTGCACCAACGCGCTGTTGCTCAGGAAGCGCATCGACGATTACAAGCCGTCGCCTTACCTGACCTTCTCCATCCACCTCGACGGCAACCGCGAGCGTCACGATGCGTCGGTGTGCCAGAAGGGCGTGTTCGACCGCGCCGTGGAGGCCATCGAACTGGCGATCAGCAAGGGCTTCCGGGTCACGATCAACTGCACCTTGTTCCAAGGCGAGGGAGCCGAGGAAATCGCCGAGTTCCTGAATCATTGCAACAAGCTGGGCGTGGAAGGCACCACCATCGCGCCGGGCTTCAGCTACGAGCACGCGCCGAAGCAGGACATCTTCATCAAGATGCGCGAGAGCAAGCAGTTGTTCCGCGATGTGTTCAAGCTGGGCCGGGGCAAGAAGTGGAAGCTCAACCATTCCAGCCTGTACCTGGACTTCCTGGCGGGCAACCAGAGCTACAACTGCACGCCGTGGGGCAACCCGACCCGCAACGTGTTTGGCTGGCAGAAGCCGTGCTATTTGCTGGTGGACGAGGGCTACGCGGCGTCCTTCAAGGCGTTGATGGAGGAAACCCCGTGGGATAAATACGGCAATTCCAAGAATCCCAAGTGCGCCAACTGCATGGCCCATTGCGGCTACGAGGCCAGCGCGGTTGAGGATGCGATGAAGAATCCCTTGAAGGCCGCGTGGGTGTCGCTGTTTGGACCCAAGACCACGGGACCGATGGCGGAAGAGCCTACGCCGGAATACGAAGTTTCGGGCGCTAAGGCCCGCCCGGTGATTCCGATTAAGGCGGTGGATTAATCGCTCTCCAAAAAACCGGCGGTCCCGTCTGACGGAACCGCCGGTTTTTTTATGCCCACATTTTTTATAACCAGCGGGGAATGCGCTTTCGGAATTCGTCGTAGGTCGTTCCAAACAGGGCGGACAGTTTGGCCTCCTCGAAAGGAACGTGAATCAACCCAATCGCCCAGACAAACGCGGGCGGCACCAAGTAAAAGAACAGAGTGCCAAAATACAAAGCCACCCCAAACAGCGCGGTTAAAATCCCCAAATACATGGGATTGCGGGTCCAGCGATACGCGCCCGTGACCACCAGTGCCGAAGGTTCGCCGTGCGGGATTGGCGTGGTGCGCTGTTTGAGAAAACCCAACAAGGCCGACAGGGCCAGCAGAAAGCCCGCGCCCGCCAGCACGAAACCGCCGAGCGGGGCGCGGATCAACGTAAGTCCTGGCAGCGCTGTTTCTAAGGCGTAGGCCAGGCCAACCAAAATCAACGCGATGACGGGCGGTGGCACGAAGACGAGTTTTTCCATGGCCGCTTACTCCGCGCTGAGCCGTTGTTGAAGAAGATCATCCCGCCAAGCCACGGACAGGGCGGCGACACCCAACACTTTCTCGATGAATTCCCGTTGGCGCGGTCCCTTGTTCACTGCCAGCATGGCGTCGCAGATGTTGACGCGGCCCGCGTCTTCATGGACCCGTTCGATGCTGTCGCCGGCCTTGACTTCGCCTGCCTTAAGCACCCGCAGATAAAAACCGACCCGCCCTGAATGGCGGAACGTGCCAACAAACTGGGGATCGCCCATTTTGATGCCAAGCTTGAAGCACGGCACACGGGGTTGCGTGACCTGGGTCAGCACGCTGCCAATGCGGAATACATCGCCGATATGCACGGCCTCGTCGGGCATCCCCGCCACGGTGAGGTTCTCGCCGAACTGTCCGTGGGTGAACGGGCCTCGATTTAATTCGCCTTCCCAGAAGCGGTAGTTTTCCTCGGTGTAGGCATACACGGCCTTGTCCGGTCCGCCGTGGTTTTCGCGGTCCACCTGCACATCGCCGTCGAGACCCAAGATGCCGACAGACACCAGCCCTTCCAGCCCTTCCAGTGGTTCTTTATAAATCCCGGTGGAAACCCAATGGCCCCTGTGTTTGACCTGCCTTGCAATGGCCCGGCTGATGGTCAGCAATTTCATAGCGAACTCGCTCAGGATGATATTGAAGAATGAAGCTCCAGCAGCCGTTTGACCGGGCCGAAGCTCCGCCGATGAATGGGGCTGACGCCCAGTCGTTCCAAATCGGCCCGGTGGCTCTCGGTTGGATAGCCCTTATGGATGGCTAGGCCGTAACCGGGATAGAGGGTATCAAGGATTTCCATTTCCCGGTCCCGGAACACCTTGGCGAGTATGGACGCGGCGGAAATGGCGGGCACCGTGAGGTCGCCGCCGACGATGGCTTCGACGGGGCAGGGTAGTTTGGGTGCGCGGTTGCCGTCTACCAGCGCCCGCTCGGGCACGAGGCCCAGCGCGGCGTAGGCCCGGCGCATCGCCAGGAAAGTGGCTTGCAGGATGTTGAGGCGGTCGATTTCCGGCACCTCGGCCCGGCCAATGGCCCAGGCCAGGGCTTGCTCTTTGATAACGAGCGCCAGGGCCTCGCGTCGTTGGGGGGTGAGCTTCTTGGAATCGGTCAAGCCTTGGATTGAACAGAGACTGTCCGGCAGCACCACCACGGCGGTGATGACCGGGCCAGCGATGCAGCCGCGCCCCACTTCGTCCAGTCCCGCGATGGTCGGCATGGGTTGGGGCGTCCTGCGTATTGGCGCGGCGAGTCAGCGGATGATGCTGCGTCCGGGATGGCGCAGGAATTCCACCAAGCGCAGCACTTCCGGCGTCTCGGCGGCCATTTCCTCCAGCGCTTGAATGGCTTCGTCCAGCTTCAGGCCGGATTTGTAGACGCGCTTGTAGGCTTTCCTGATTTGGCGGACGGCTTCGGAGCTAAAGCCTTGCCGCTCTAGACCCACGCTATTGATGCCATGGGGCTTGGTCGGGCTGCCGCCGATCATGACGTAGGGCGGCACGTCCCGGTTGATGACGCTGCCCATGGCCGAGAAGCTGTGCTGCCCGATCCGGCAGAATTGATGTACCAGGGAGAAGCCGCCCAGGATGGCGTGATCGTCCACATGAACATGGCCCGCGAGCGACGCGGAATTCGCCATGATGACGTGGTTGCCCACCACGCAATCGTGCGCGACATGGGTGTAAGCCATCAGCAGGTTATCGTCGCCGATGCGGGTGACGCCCTTATCCTGCGCGGTGCCCCGGTGGATCGTGACGAACTCGCGGATGGTGTTGCGGTCGCCAATTACCAGTTCGGTCACTTCGCCCCGATACTTCTTGTCTTGTGGGTCTTCACCGACCGAGGCGAACTGAAAGATATGGTTGTGTTGGCCGATGCGGGTCGGCCCTTTGATGACCGTGTGTGGGCCGATGGTCGTGCCCGCGTCGATTTGAACCCCCGCGCCGATGATGGCGTAAGGGCCGACGCAGACATCGTCCGCGAGTTCCGCGCCGGGGTCGATGAGGGCGGTTGGGTGGATCAAGCGCTCTGCTCCGGTTGCTCCGCCGCCGCGCACATGATCTCGGCGCTCGCCACGAATTCGCCATCCACCTCGGCGCGGCAGGAAAATGCCCAGATGTTCCGCTTGTGGCGCAGGTAGGTGGCTTCCAGCATCAGCCGGTCGCCCGGCACCACCGGGCGCTTGAAGCGGACTTTATCTAAGCCCACCAGATAATAGGTTTTGCCTTTGCCCATAATGCCCGGCATGGACGCCCCCGCCAGTAATCCCGTGGTTTGAGCCAGCGCTTCGATAATCAGCACGCCCGGCATGATCGATTGTTGGGGGAAATGACCCGTGAAGAACGGCTCGTTGTAGGTCACGTTCTTGTAGCCCAAGAGCCGCTTGCCGGGTTCAACCTCCACAACTCGGTCGATCAGGAGAAAGGGATAACGGTGAGGGAGATATTCCTGTATGGTTTGAATATCCAAAGCGCTTGCCTATGGTTTGTGGATAATGACCGGGGAATATAGCGATTTATTTGAAGCTTTGTTCAAGTTTCTTTTCAACCTTGGTGGTGACATCAATGCCCTCACTGGCATAAACGACGCCATCGGTCAGCAATAAATCGAAACCATCTTCTTTCGCCAAGGATTGAATGGCCTCAAAAATCTCCTTTTGCAGCTTGCCTAGTTCCTCGTTGCGGCGCAGATTAAAATCTTCCCGAAATTCATCCTGTAGGCGTTTGGCTTCGCGCTTGCGGTTAAGTATTTCCTTGTCCAGTTTCTGCTTTTCCGAATCGCTCATCACGGCGGCATCTTTACCAAGCTTGTCTTCCATCTGCTTGATTTCTTTCTGTTCTGCCACCAGCCGCTTGTCGCGGGGCGCGAACTCACGCTCCAAATCCTTTTTAGCCTTATCTGCTTGAGGTGCTTTTTCCAGCAATTTCGCCACATTAACGAAACCAATCTTGAGTTCCGCCGCCGAAACCCCCATGCTAGTTAAAAGAACCAGCAGCGCGATACCAATTTTTTTGCCCATATTCAATTTTCACTCCTAAGCGATGTGATTAAAAAAGCCAATTTAGTGATTATACAAGAATCCATTTGATTCCCAGCGATTTAGCCCATTCTTCCTCAACCCGAGGCAGGGCCTTAAAAGGCTGAGCCGAACGAGAACTGGAAAGCTTGCGTCCTGTCGCCCGCCTGCGTGTTGAGCGGTTGCGCGATGCTGACCGCCAAGGCACCGAAGGGCGATAACCAGCGGGCTGACAAACCCGCCGAATAACGCAAGAAGCTACTCTTGGTTTCGGCGTAGCAATCGGAAGCGTAAGGGTCCGACTTCGGGCCGGGGCGTGCGACCTTGAAGACGCCACAGTAAACATTGCCGACATCCAAGAAGCCGCCGAGCCGGATGCTTTTGCTGTCGTGCATGAAAGGCACCGGGAAAAGTAATTCCGCCGTGCCGACGATCTTGCTCGATCCGCCGAGCGAGAGATTGCCACCGGACCCCTGCGTGTTGGGCGTGGTGCGGGGACCGAGCGAACTGGGATAAAACCCGCGCACGGATTGAGGGCCGCCCGCATAATAATTTTCAAAAAACGGCAATCCGTCGGTGCTGCCATACCCGTCGCCATAAGCGACTTCGCCCATCACCATGAATGTCAGGTCTTTAGCCAGCGGGAAATAATGCTGGATTTTATAACTCGCCTTATAAAACTTGAGGGAATCGTCGCCGGGCAGGGGCATGGTGCCCAGCATGGATAGGCGTTGCGCACCGCCATTGGTCGGGAATATGGCCCGATTCAAGGTATCGTGTATCCAGCCAATGGATATGGGCAAATAGTTGAAGGTGTGCTTTCTAGCGCCAACCCCGCCGTATTGCTCCAAAAAGCTGATAACTTCCGCCGAAGAATTGTTCGATGACTTCAACTTGGTATTATTAAAATCCAGGTTGAATTTAAAACTATCAAACTCCCCTAATGGAATGCCCATATTAATGCCTGCCGTGGCGGTATCCGTCGCGTAGTTGGCAAGATTCACCTGATAGGCGTTGGTTTTTCGGTAGCCTAAATCGAAACCGCTGCTGATGCCATCCAGTGTGGTGTAAGGATTGAAATAGTTAAGCTGGTAAGTGGTATTGATATTGCTGTTATTAAAATTAACACCAATCCGCTTGCCGGTGCCAAACACGTTATCCTGAGTGATGTTGGCATTAACAATGATGCCCTGCAATTGCGAATAACCCACGCCCGCCATGATATTGCCCGAAGGCTTTTCCACCACGCTGTAATTCACGTCAATCTGGTCGGAAGTGCCGGGCACAGCGGGAGTTTCCACATTGGTTTCTTGGAAATAGCCCAAGCGCTCCAAGCGGGTTTTGGAGCGCTCAATTTTGGTGCTAGACGCCCAGGCCGCTTCCATTTGCCGCATTTCCCGGCGCAATACCTCGTCGCGGGTTTTGGTGTTACCACGGAAAGTAATGCGGCGCACATAAACCTGTTTGCCGGGGTCGACGAAGAACGTGATGGCGACGGTTTTCTTGGCCTCGTCAATGTCCGGCACCATATTCACGTTGGCGAAGATATAACCTTCATCGCCCAACCGATCCGAAATGGCTTTCTGGGTTTCCGTGCCCAGTTTGCGGGAGAAGGTGTCGGAGGGGCCGATCTTCACCAACGGCGTGACTTCGTTGGGCGACACAATCAGCTTGCCGGTCACTTTCACATCGTTGACGGTGTAAATCTCGCCTTCTTTGACGTTGACGGTGATATAGATCTCTTTCTTGTCGGGGGTAATCGAAACCTGGGTGGATTCGATCTGGAAATTGATATAGCCCCGGTCGAGATAATAGGAGCGTAGCCGTTCCAAGTCCGCCGAGAGTTTTTGTTTCGAGTATTGGTCGTCCTTGGTGTAAAACGAAATTAAATTGCCGGTGCTTAATTCAAATTCCCGCAACAGGTCCTCGTCACTGAAAGCGTTATTGCCGACAACATTGATTTGCTTGATTTTGGCGACCCGGCCTTCGGAGATTTTGATATTAACCGCCACCCGATTGCGGGGTAGGTCGGAAACTTCCGAGTCGATTTTCAGGCCGTATTTGCCCCGGCTGTAATATTGGCGGCGGAGTTCCTGCTCCACTTTGTCGAGAATGGCCCGGTCAAATACCTTGCCTTCCGCAAGGCCCACCCCTTTCAGGGCTTTTTTCAGGTCTTCGGTCCCGATGTCCTTATTGCCTTCGATTTTGATGCTGGAAATGGAGGGCCGTTCCTCCACGATAATCACCAGGATATTGCCAGCTTGTTCCAGCCGGACATCCTTGAAGAATCCGGTTTTGAATAGGGCTTTGATGGACTCCGCTGATTGCCGCTGATCGAACGAATCGCCGACCTTGACCGGCAGATAGTTGAATACAGTGCCTGCCGAAATGCGTTGTAGCCCTTCGACGCGAATATCCTCAATGGTGAAGGAATCCAGCGCCCAAGCCGGGGCAGCGAACAACAACCAGAACCCCAATAGGTTGGCGAATAAATGGCGCTTCATGAATTAAGAATGGGTTGACTCAGCGGTACGATGGGATGCGCCGGAGCGGCGCGAATCGTCGGAGAGGCCCATTCCATGGCAATTCCCCAGTTGATAATAAAATACTGGGGCCGAGATTTTCAATGTGGGGACGATTAACCTGCCGTGCATGATTTCAATTGAATCGATAAATAGGCTAGAGGTTTCGCCGGAGGTCTTTTTCCACCTGCTCGATACTGATGTGGCGAATATTTTTGCCTTTAACGTAATAGATAACATATTCGCAGATATTGCAGGCGCGATCTCCGACCCGCTCCAGTGAGCGCGCCGACCACATGATGTTGAGCGACACCGGAATCGACCGGGGGTCTTCCATCATGTAGGTGATTTGCTGGCGCATGATGCTTTCGTATTCCCGGTCCACCTGCCGGTCTTCCTGGACCACCCGCAAGGCGGTATCCACGTCCATGCGGGCGAAGGAGTCCAAAGCTTCCCGCAATAGCTCGCGGGAGTGCTGGGCGAGTTGTTGCAGGTCGGTGAGTTGATTCTTCTTGGGATAATGGCCCGCCAAATCGACGGCGATGCGGGCGATGCGCTTGGCCTCATCGCCAATCCGCTCCAAGTCGGTAATGGTCTTGATGACCGCCACGACCAAGCGCAAATCGCGGGCGGCGGGTTGGCGCAGGGCGAGAATCTGGGTGCATTCCTCGTCGATGGAAACTTCCAGCGAATTGACCTTGTAGTCATCGGCGATGACCCGCTCGGCCAAATCCACATCGCCCTCGATCAGCGACTTGACCGCCGATTCGATCTGCTCCTCCACCAAGCCGCCCAAGGTCAATACCTGATTGCTGATGTCCAGCAATTCGTGGTCGTACTGCTTGGAAATATGCTGATGGATGTGTTCGTTGTCGAGAAGGCTGGTCATGGCCGGAGGGGTGATTGAGTCGGAAGGTTTCGAGTGTTTTGGGCAAAAACCGAGCCGCATTCTATCAACTCGGTAAGACCGTTGAAAGTTCAACGGCTTGAAACAGGGGAAGCGGTCAACGCGCTATCCGAGACAAATAGCCGGTCACTTCGGCGCGATCATGATAAAGCTGTTTGAAGCGTAGCCGACAGGGAATCCCAGCCCGAGCGGCCCGCTCTTGGATCGTGGCGCGGGCGCGTTCGACTTCTTCGAAACGTTTTTTCATGGGCAGCTTGAGGTTAAAAATGATCTGCCCGGCCAGCCCTGTGGCGAACCAATCCGCCACCAGGGCGGCGATGCGGCCGGGTTGCTCCACCATATCACAGACCAGCCAATCCACCGGCTTGGGCGGGTGGTAGCGGAAGCCATCCATCCGCAGATGCTCGACGATGCCGCTCTCTAACAGGGCCGGGGCCAAGGGGCCATTGTCCACGGCGACGGTGCGGATGTGGCGCTTGACCAGTTGCCAAGTCCAGCCGCCGGGCGCCGCGCCGAGATCAACCGCCGTCATGCCGGGCCGCAATTCGCGCTCGGGGTCGCCGACGAACGTCAGGAAGGCCTCTTCCAATTTAAGCGTGGAGCGGCTGGGCGCGGCGGATGGGAACTTGAGCCGGGGAATGCCCATCAGCCAGGGCGCGGCATTGCCCGGAACGGAAACCCCGACGTAGGCGGTGGCCGAATCCAGGAAAAATACATGCAGGCGCGGCACCCCCGGACCACCGAGCAGATCGGCTTTTTTGAGGGCGATGTCGAAGGGCGCGGCGAATTTCCGCAGGAACACGGCCAATTCCTTGGCCTCGTTGGTGTCGGCGGTTTCCATGAACGCGCCGGAAAATCGGCCCGCCAAGTTTCTGGCTTTATCTAATAGCGGCGTGATGCGGTCCTCGGTCGGCAGCCCCGTCAGCGGCCCCACGGCGAAGACCATTTGCCGAGCGAATGCCAAGTCATCGAACAGCAATTGCCGCCGCAGTGTGTCCAGGGCGGCGGCGGGCGGAATGAATAGCACGAAACCACTGTCCGGCTTGGCCTTGACGTAGCCGGTCACGCCTTCTTCCCCGGCTCGCGCCAGGATTTCGGCGGCGCATTCCTTCTCAAAGCCCGCCCGGCAATACAGCAATAGCAGGCCATCGGCCACGTCCGCGCCGCTCATTCGCGCAGCATCTGCTTGAGTTGCAGGGCTTGCGTCAGGGCGCTCTCGACATCCTCGGCCAGCACATTGAAATGGCCCATCTTGCGACCGATGCGGGCCGATTTCTTGCCATATAAATGCAAGATGACGTTGGGCTGGCTCAAGAGCTTGTCCCAGGCCGGTTCGTCGTCTCGCCAAATATCGCCAAGCAGGTTGACCATGGCGACCGGGCTGAGCAGCCGCGTATCGCCCGGCGGCAAGCCGCATAGGGTCCGCACTTGTTGCTCGAACTGGCTGGTCATGCAGGCGTCCAGCGTGTAATGGCCGCTGTTGTGGGGGCGGGGCGCGATTTCATTGATGACCAGTTCGCCGCCCGCCAGCACGAAGAATTCCACCGCCAGGACGCCGACATAATCCATCGCCTCCGCCAGTTTCAAGGCCATGGCCCGCGCCTCTGCCGCCACGCTGCCGCTGACCCGCGCCGGGACGATGCTGATATCGAGGATGCCAGCCTCGTGATGGTTTTCCGCCACCGGAAAGGTGGTGACCTCGCCGGGACCCGTGCGGGCGACGATGACCGAAACCTCGGTTTTAAGATCGAGCATCCGCTCCAACACGCAGGGCTTCTGGCCCATTTCGGCGAACGCGGCCTGAGCTTCCGCCGGGGTTTTCACGCGGAGTTGGCCCTTGCCGTCGTAGCCGAACCGGGCCAGTTTGAGGATGCCGGGTAGGTGGCCGCTCAAGTCTTGTTCTAACTCCGTGGCCGTTTCGATGGCGAGAAACGGTGCCACGGCGAGTCCGGCTCCGGCGACGTAGTTCTTTTCGAGGATGCGGTCCTGGGCGATGAACACGCTGTGCGCCGCTGGGCTGACCCGGATGCGTTCGGCGAGGTGGCGCATACTGTCCGCCGGGACGTTCTCGAATTCGGTGGTGATGGCGACGCAGGTTTCGGCCAGATGGTTCAGGGCGGTGCGGTCGTCGTAGGCGGCGCGGAGGTGGACGTCGGCGAGGCTCCCCGCCGGGCTGTCCGGGTCGGGGTCCAGCACCGTGACCCGGTAGCCCATGGCGCGGGCCGCCATGGTGAACATGCGGCCCAACTGGCCGCCCCCCAGGATGCCCAGCATGGCATTGGGCAGAATGTGTTTCATGGATTGGTCTCGCTCAGATCAAGTAAGCGCGGAAGGTTATTCGAATTCCGGCAAGGTCGCCGCCAGCACGGAATCGGTCTGGCATTGGCGGAATGCCTGAAGTTTGGCGGCGATGGCCGGGTCATTGGTGGCTAGCAGCGCCACCGCGAATAGACCTGCGTTGATGGCGCCCGCTTCCCCGATGGCGAAGGTGGCGACCGGAATGCCCTTGGGCATTTGCACGATGGAATAAAGGGAATCCAGCCCCTTGAGGTATTTGCTTGGCACCGGCACGCCTAATATCGGCACGATGGTCTTGGCCGCCAACATGCCCGGCAGATGGGCCGCGCCGCCCGCGCCGGCGATGATGGCTTTGAGTCCGCGTTCCGCCGCCGTTTCCGCGTATCGGAACAATAGGTCCGGGGTCCGGTGGGCCGAGACCACTTGGGTTTCATAGGAAATGCCGAAGTCCTTCAACTGACGGGCGGCATGCCGCATGACCTCCCAGTCGCTCGTGCTGCCCATGACAATGCCGATTTGAACCATTTTTCCGCGCTCTTTTCAGAAGAAAAACAAGCATTTTAGCCGATCCAGGCTTAATCAAAAGAAGCGCGAGCTTATTAAAGGGCGAACCGCCCCGGCTTGCATGTTGAATCCATCGGGCCGCTGCTAAAATCGGGACGCAGGCGGATATTGCCTGCTACGGCGTTTATCTGTGGTCCGACTTCTTATAACTCGGTGCCCCTGATGCCTATACCTTCCACTATCGACCCCGTCGAAGCCGCTCATTTTGAACGACTCGCCAAACTCTGGTGGGACGCCGACGGGCCGTTTTGGCCGCTGCATCGACTGAACTCACTGCGCCTCGACTACATCCGCGACCATCTAGCCGCCAAATTCGGGGGGAATACGGGTGCCGACTTGCCGCTGACGGGGCTGCGGCTTCTGGATATCGGTTGCGGCGGCGGCATTCTGAGCGAGGCGGTGGCGAGGCTGGGGGCGGCAGTGCATGGCGTGGACGTGGTGGAACAAAACATCCGCATTGCCCAGCGCCATGCCGAAGACCATGGGCTTGCTATCCGGTATGAATGGAGCAGCGCTGAAGCATTAGCGGAACGGGGCGAGCAATACGGCGCGGTGCTTAACATGGAGGTGGTGGAGCATGTGGCCGACCTTCCGTTATTCATGGAAAGCTGTACGCGCTTGGTCAGGCCGGGCGGGCTGATGGTCATCGGCACGCTCAACCGAACCGTGGCCTCGTTTCTCGGCGCCATCGTGATGGCTGAATATGTGCTGCGTTGGTTGCCTAAGGGCACTCATCACTGGCAGAAATTCCCTACACCAGCGGAGTTGGAGCGGCTCATAGAGCGCGGTGGCATGAGGGTCGTCGACCGTGTTGGCGTTGGGGTGAATCCGTTTGGCTGGAAATTCAGGCTAACCCGCTATATGGGCATGAATTACATGCTGGTGGCAGAGAAGCCGGGTTAACCACTTCAGCGAATCGTCCGTATCCCTGTTGCGAAGCTCAGCCAAGGCCGATATGGCATGGCATTGCGGGTCAGTTCCTCCACAAGCGCTCCAGGTAATCCCTTCGAAAATCGAAAATGGCTTCCAGCCGCGCTCGGATGAAGACGGCGTGTACTAGCCGCCCGAGCCAGCCCCAAGGCATCACGTAATAGACCGTGTCCTCCATTTCAATGCCGCTTTTTGACAGCCCGGAAGCGATGTTCGTGATACCAGAATCGGAAAGGGCCGATGCGTTGCTCATCAACGAAGCGGCTTAATGGCTCGACATGCTTTATCTCCGTAACCCAAGTCATGGGTACACCAGCCACGGCGGCAATGCGGTAGGTGATGATGAGGCCGGAGTAAATGTCGTCGGGGGTTTCGGACGTGATTTCAAAGTTAAGGAAGGGCGGGGTGATCTCTTCGAGATTGCGCGGTGTTGAGAAGAATGACCAGGCTTCTTCGAGATTGATAGGTAGAAACTGGGTGCGGTGTAGGCGGTAGATTTTCATAAGCGGCGATTTTTGGGCGGCGTGCGGTCATATGTAATTCAACGCGTAGATTGTCCGGGAGTGCTTGATGTGCCGCTAGCAGTTCTTGATGGGGTTCGTAAAAATAAGGGGAAAAGTGAACCAAGTACTTGTTTTTTAGATTGATTGAAAGATATAGCACGCTTTTTTAAAAAAAAGCCGCTTGACGGGCTGGGGGTTTATCTGGATAATGTCTGGCTCACCCCGGATGGCGGGGTGGCCGCCCGGGACGGCGGCGGACGAGGGGGGGTTGACAGGGTTGGCTGGGATGGTTAAACTTCTCTGTCTCAACGGCGCTGAA
>NZ_JBTEKS010000065.1:0-15600 GCF_054333355.1 Methylomagnum sp.
TGTATTTATCGTGTAGCCCTTGCCGGATTAATGCCTGAAATAATCCAATATATCGCGCCCCGCTTTTATAGTATTTAAAAGGATTGGAATCATGACCACCACACCTATCCCTGAAATTCCAGGCCAAGAGCAACTCAAGAAACTACGCACCGCTTTGGCCATCGCGCAATGCACAAAAATATTATCGACGCTGCAACAGGAAGCCGAGGGCACCGTTTCCCACGATCAAGCCAAGCGGGTAACTTATCTCTCGGGATTATTCAACCGCGTACACCGCGATATGTTTCATCATTGGAAGGATCAAGCCACGGTCAGCCACCGGCCCGGCACCATGACCGACGCCAATAAGCGGCGGGATTTCCGCGCCGCCATGGAAAGCTTGGTATTGGATAGCGACGGCGAAGGGAATAGAGAGACCGCCCTGTTCGATAATAATGGTTTCGTCATTAAAACTGATAATATCGCCGAGCGGCTGGCGTGGTTTTATCATCGAATGCGGGCTATTCGGCCCTATGATTATGGCAACCGGCTGACCTTGGATTTTTTTATGTCGGCTTTAGGGGATTTGCCGGCATTTAAAGCGGTCTATGAGCAGGGTATCGACTTTCGCCGACTTACTGCCAGGGACACGCTGGCATTACATGATAAGTCCAGTTCTTTTGAGCAAGTCACCCTGGCATTTGAACACGCCATGGATCCCAACCGGACCAAGAGCCTGAAAAATGAACCCAATGGCTGGGGCCGCTGGCCGGAGAATAAGAAATTCGTCACCGCCATTCCGTTCCTTTCCCATAAAACCGAAGACGGCATCGAATGTCTGGTCACGGTGAATGGCGGGCTGGTGCCGCTGGATGGCATCAAGGACCGGCTGTCCATACCCGGCAAGCAGATTGCCGATTATCCCTTGAGCCTATCCGAGAATGTCACCGGCTATTTGCCGGGCACCGAGTTTCTGCGGGCACCGGACAAAACCGACATCGACGGCATACTCATCGGCGAGAATGGCGTGGCACCGCTGTTCTGTCTGGATATTAATATGCTGACGGGCTTGCGCTCGCCCAGCCATACGGAATTGGTCGAATTATTGAAGGAGTGCGAGGGCGACAAGGCGACGGTGTTTCTCCTGGCGAATAATGAAGCGCTCAAGGCCAAATTACTGGCCGCCGCCGATGGCGATACCCGGCTGGAGCGCACCATTGAAATCGCCTATGAACGCCTGGGCAAAATCATCGGAAAACTGGATAAGTGCATGGAGGAAATATTCCAGGGCAAAACCTCCGATCCTAATCCCAAGTTATTCATGTGCATGGGCGGGGCCGGTTCAGGCAAGAGCGCGGTCGAGGAAGTTGCCCGGTCGCAGTGCGGGGAAAACTTTGTGATTGCCTCGCTGGATGAATTCCGCAAGCAAAGCGACTTATACCAAGTATTGACCGCCGCCAACCATCATAGCGATGACTATATCTTCGTGGAGCCTTTCGCCAACCGGCTGCGGGATTTGGTGGCGAATTATGCCAAGGAGAATGGTATCAACCTGTTATACGACGGCACCGGCATTCCTTACAAACCCCGTTATGCCGGGATTGTGGAGACCTTCAAGCAAGCGGGTTTCAAAACCCAGATGACGGGTATTGACGCCTTCATCATCAAGCCGGAAGGCCGGGAAACTGAGTTGCCCCGGCCCTCGGTGGTGCAAAGCGTGATGAGTCGTTATCAACGGACGGGCCGCGCCCTGCCCTGGGTGGTCACTGTGGACAAGCATATCCGGGCGCCGGGTTCGTTCCTGGATGCGTTGGAGCATAAGGCATTGGGAAAACTGTCACTATTCGCCAACGACCGGGGCGTGAATGAGCATTATCTGGTAGCGGAAAGCTTTGAGTTTTCCGAGCAGGGGGTGCGGGATATTCAGGAGCATCAGCGGGCGGGCGCACTGGCGGAATATCTGGAAGGCTTAATCCGTCAGCGGGAGGATTCGGTATTGCGGAATATCGCCAAGGGCGAGGCGGCGGTTATCGAGAGCTTGATTGGCAGGAATATTGATTTCAATGAAACCAACGTGGCCTATCAAATTTATACCACCAGCGAGGGGAATCGGGTGCTGGCGATTTATAACACCCGCCGCATGGTGGATTTTGTGCAGAAGCGGCAATTAAATCCGAATGCGTCCGGGGAGAAAGGCTTGCTGCATAAGCCAGTGGCGATGGCCTTTCATGTGGACCCGAATACCAAGGAGCCTTGGATGACCCGGTTGCAGTCTTGCTCGGTGGGGCGGTTGACGGATTGAGAAAACGCTTAGGAATACCCTTTCAATCCCGTTAGCTTTATATCACCTATGTACAGGCGGGGCGGATTCTCAATCGGTTTAATTCCGCCGTGATGATCGCGCCCCGCTGTAATTCTTGTCCGTGGGTTTCCAGGGCTTTCAGACAAACCAGGGATTATTGCCGAGCTAACAAACCCACCAAGCGAATGATTCCGCAATGGGATTGGCGACGCACTAAAGCAAGTTCCCCGAAATCCTTGTCCAGCGTAATTAAGATACGGCCTTCGTGATAGCCCGCATAGGATGCGCTGAGGCACGAAGCGCATCACTCGCGGAACCCGATTGATGCGCCTCCTTCGTCGGCACATCCTATGGCCCTGAACAAAAGTCGCTGAAACCATGCGATAGGTGCCCTTCAAAGCGCTAACATAGCGGCATTCAAGAAAGGAGAAATCCCAATGCCCGCACAAGCCCAGGTGCAAACCGAAATCGACGCCACCATCCAAGCCGAAGCCGCCGCCGTACTTGCCCCAATGGGACTCACCGTGGCCGACGCCGTGAAATTACTATTGACCCGCATCGCCCACGACCACGCTCTACCCTTCGACCCCCTGATCCCCAACGCCGAAACCATCGCCGCCATGGAAGAAGCCCGGCACGGCAACTTGGCCTCCGCCGCCACCATCGAGCAATTCTTGGACGCCATGCGTGCGCCGGATTGAATGGACCAACGCCTTCAAGCGCGACTTCAAACGCCACGGCAGCTTTGAATCGGCATTCATCGAGGCGTTATGGAAACTCGCCAACGACGAATCCCTACCTGAACGCTACTGCGATCACCCCCTGACCGGAAACTGGAAAGACCATCGGGATTGCCACATCAAACCCGATTTGGTGCTGATCTATCGGAAACCCGACCGCGAAACGCTGCAATTGGTCCGGCTGGGTTCCCACGCTGAATTGGGGCTTTAAAACCTCAGCGCGGCCCGGCTCGGCCAGCCTAAAAACCCATCCCACTCACCCGCAGCCATTAAATTAAGTTACCGTTCGCCTGATTTATGGCACGAGACAAGCCAAGCCCGTTAACGAAGCCGCCGCCCTGGTTTCTGCGGTTGTGGTCCCCCTCAATTTTCAGTACCCTTCCCGCTGGTTTGCCCGGCCACAAGCGGGCATCCCGCCCGAATCCGCGCCCTTCCAGCCGAATTCGACGGGGTTACGATCCGCACCCAAAGCGGCCTTTCGTCGGCCAGATTTATCCCCACAAACCAAATATGGCCGGTTTTCCAAGCAATAATCTACAAACTAAATAACGGGGAGGTAGGTATCGTGTTACAAGCCAATGCATCTGTCATCATCGCCCTATTAATGGGCATCATCGGAATCGCGTATGTCCGCTGGCAATTGAAACGGGTTCTTGCCTGCGACGAGGGCAACGAAACCATGCGCGGCATCGCCGCCGCCATCCAAGAGGGCGCTTCGGCGTTCTTGAACCGGGAATACCGGGTACTCGCCATCTTCGTCGCCATCGTCGCGGCCATCATCGCCGCTTTCCTGGCCTGGCAAACCGCCCTGTGCTTCGTGGTGGGCGCCGTCGCCTCCGCTGGCGCGGGCTACCTGGGCATGTACGTGGCTGTGCGCTCCAACGTCCGCACCGCCGCCGCCGCCGCCCACGGCCTGCATGAAGGTCTCCGCGTCGCCTTCGGCTCGGGCGCCATCATGGGCATGTCCGTGGTGAGCTTCTCCCTGCTGGGCATGACCGTGCTGTACCTGTTCTTCAGCGGCGACGCCAACCAACTGACCTACGTGACCGGCTTCGGCTTCGGCGCCAGCAGCATCGCGCTGTTCGCCCGTGTCGGTGGCGGCATCTACACCAAGGCCGCCGACGTCGGCGCCGACTTGGTGGGCAAGGTCGAGAAGGGCATCCCCGAGGACGACCCCCGCAACCCCGCCGTCATCGCCGACAACGTGGGCGACAACGTGGGCGACGTGGCCGGCATGGGCGCCGACTTGTTCGAGTCCTACAGCAGCTCCATCATCGCCGCCGCCACGCTGGGCGCTTCCCTGGGCACCAACGCCACCGCCTTCATCGGCCTGCCGTTCCTGGTGGGCGCCGTGGGCGTACTGGCTTCCCTGTACGGCATCTACATGGTGACGGCGGAAGAAACCTGGAAAATCCGCACCAGCACCAACCCCGTATTGGTTTTCCTCAATCGTTTCGTCACCAAGATCGACGAGACCGCTTCCCTGCAAGCCCTGCTGGATGCGCTGCGTCGTTCCGTATGGGGCGCCTCCGTCCTCATCATCGGCCTGTCCTTGGCGGCTGTGTTGCTGACGGGCGTGAGCATCAACTACTGGTTCGTGATTCTGGTGGGCCTGATCGCGGGCAACGGCATCGCCTACGTCACCGAGTACTACACCTCCTACACCGAGAAACCCGTCAAATCAATCGCCGAAGCCTGCCAGACCGGCCCGGCGACCACCATCATCCAGGGCATGGCCGTGGGCATGATGAGCACCGTGTTCCCGGTCCTCATCACCGCCGTGGCGATCCTCGTCAGCATTTGGCTGGGCCACAAGGCCGACGGTTCCATCACCGCCGGTCTCTACGCCGTGGCCTTGGCTGGCGTGGGCATGCTCAGCACCCTGGGCGTGACCCTGGCGACCGACGCTTACGGCCCCGTGGCCGACAACGCGGGCGGCATCGCCGAGATGAGCCACCTGCCTGCGGAAGTCCGTCAGCGCACCGACGCGCTGGACAGCCTGGGCAACACCACCGCCGCCACCGGCAAGGGCTTCGCCATTGGCTCCGCCGTGTTGACCGCCCTCGCGCTGTTGGCCGCGTACATCACCGCCGCCAAGATCGACACCCTCAGCATCCTCGGCCCGACCATGCTGCCGGGCATCCTGATCGGTGCCATGCTGCCCTACCTCTTCTCCGCCATGACCATGAGCGCGGTGGGCAAGGCCGCTTACGCCATCGTGTTGGAAGTGCGCCGTCAGTTCCAGGAAATCCCCGGCCTGATGGACGGCACCGGCAAGCCCGACTACGCCGCTTGCGTCGGCATCAGCACCGAGGGCGCGTTGAAGGAAATGATGATCCCCGGCACCATGGCCGTTGTGGTTCCGATTGCCGTTGGCTTCATCCTGGGCAAGGAAGCGCTGGCGGGCCTCCTGATTGGCACCACGGCCTCCGGCTTCCTGCTGGCGGTCATGATGGCCAACGCCGGCGGCGCGTGGGACAACGCCAAGAAGTGGATCGAAACCGGGCAGTACGGCGGCAAGGGCTCCGACTCCCATAAGGCCGCTGTGGTCGGCGACACCGTGGGCGACCCCTTCAAGGACACCTCCGGCCCGTCGCTGAACATCCTCATCAAGCTGATGAGCATCGTGAGCCTGGTATTCGCCAGCGCCTTTGGTTCTGGCTGGCTGAGCTTCTAAGAAGTGACTTAGGCCGACTCGGTTTTTGAAACCGAGTCGGTCTTTCCCACCGGGAACCGGATGTCCCGCCCGAAAAAGCCCGCTCCCGTAAGGGGGTGGGCTTTTTTTATCACACTGTAGGTCGGGCTTAAGCCCGACCTACAAATACCCTCGGAGCAAGCCGGGCCAATCCGTGGTCACAGGGGTATGCAACCTAGCGCACCCGAAACCATGGACTCATCCCCCACGATCATCCTGAACCCCGCCTCGGGCGGCAATCACGGCGCCACCCATGAGCGGTGCCTCGCCGAATTCTTCGCGGCGCGGGGAATCACCGCTCATATCGAAATCGCCGCCAATGGCGAGGAAATCACCCGGCTAGTCCGACAAGCCCTGGCCGAGCGGGCCGGTCCCATCGTGGCGGGCGGCGGCGATGGCACCGTCAATGCGGTGGCCTCCCTGCTGGCCGATACCGGGCGCGTGCTGGGCGTGCTGCCACTGGGGACGCTCAACCATTTCGCCAAGGATTTAGGGCTGCCCCAAACGCTTGAGGACGCCGCCCAAGTCCTGATCGACGGCACGGTCATTCCCATCGACGTGGGCGAGGTGAACGGGCAGGTGTTCATCAACAATTCCAGCCTGGGGCTTTACCCCGCCCTAGTTCATAAGCGCGAGCGCTTGCAAGAACGCCTGTCTTATCGAAAGTGGCCCGCCTTCGCCTGGGCGAGCTTAAGCGCCCTGCGCCGCTATCCTTTCGTGGAGGCGCGCATCCGGGTGGATGGCGAGGTGCTGACGCGGCGCTCGCCCTTCATCTTCATCGGCAATAACGAATATTGCGTCGAGGGCTTCGATATTGGTGCCCGCGCCCGGCTTGATGTCGGCTGGCTGTGGCTGTACACAGTCCACGACGCCGGGCGTTGGGGACTCATCAAGTTCGCCATCAACGCGGTTTTCCGCCGCCTGTTGCAGCAGCGGGATTTCGACCGGCTCTCTGCCAAAGAAATAGTCATCGCCTCGCGCCATCAAATCATCCGGGTCGCGACGGACGGCGAAGTCCAATTGATGCGCTCGCCGTTGCGTTACCGGATACGGCCCGGTGCCTTGCGGGTGTTGGTGCCGCGCCAGGGTGGGAGCGGTTTCCAACCGCGACCGTGACCTTTATCGAGCCAGTCGCGGTTGGAAGCCGCTCCCACAGATGCGTACCCTCGTCCATCTTTCCGATTTGCATTTTGGTCAAGTCGCCCCCGGCCTGGTGGAACCCTTGGTCGAAGCCGTTCAGGGCTTCACGCCCGACCTAGTGGCCGTGTCAGGCGACCTCACCCAGCGGGCACACACCGCCCAATTCATCGCGGCGCGGGAATTCCTGGATCGGCTGCCCGGCCCGCGCATCGTGGTGCCGGGCAATCACGATGTGCCGCTCCGCAATCTGGTGGCCCGGTTCGGACGCCCGCTGGTGAAGTACCGGCGGCATATTTCGGGCGACCTCGAACCGTTTTTCCAGGATGATGAAATCGCCGTGCTGGGACTCAACAGCGCCCGTTCCCTGACCTTCAAGAATGGCCGGATCAACGAGGCGCAGTTGCGGACCCTGCAAGCCCGGTTGGGCGACCTCGACGGGACCGTCACCAAAATCCTCGTGACCCACCATCCTTTCGACTTGCCCGCCAATTACGACCACAGCGATTTGATTGGCCGTGCGTCCATGGGCATGGAAACCCTGGCCCGTTGCCGGATCGACGTTCTGCTGGCGGGCCATGTCCATAGAGGCCATGCGGGGCATACCGCCGAGCGTCACCAAATCGCTGGCTACAACGCCCTGTTTATCGGCGCGGGCACCGCCCTGTCCGAGCGCCGCCGGGGCGAGGGGAATTCGTTCAATGTGCTGCGCATCGAAAGGCCAAGGCTGAAGCTCGCCCGGTATGTTTGGAATCCCGGTCAGGGATTGTTTGGTGAGATGGGGACGGAGCGCTTTGAGTGCGGCGGGGATGGCTGGCGGAAGGTCTCGTAGAGCGCCTACACGTACGTGGTTTTTCGGGAAAAAATCGAAGACAATTCCGTCTCGCCAGCTTCATTCAGTCATCCCCGCCCTGGAAGAATCCCTTGCTCGAACAACTCCTCTGGTCCTTCGTCCACCGCCCTTACGTCACCCTGTTCATGCTCTTCTTCCTGCTCCTGTCCTGGCTCGAACAAGGCGGGCGTAGCACCGGATTGTGGGTGCTGACCAGCTATTCCGTAGCCCTCGCCGCCGAATGGGGCAGCATCAATCACGGGATTCCGTTCGGCGTCTATGTCTACCACTACGAAGCGCTACAGAACGACTTGGTGGTGTTCGGCGTGCCGTTCTTCGACACCCTGTCCTTCTCGTTCCTGAGCTACGTCAGCTATTCCTTCGCGCAATTCTTCCTGTCGCCGCTGTCGATCCGGGGCTTCGATGTGCGGCGCGTCACCTCGGATTCCCTTCGGCAATCCTGGGCGGTTTTGCTCCTCGGCGCTTTCCTCATGCTGGTGGTCGATTTAATCGTGGACCCCATCGCCAATCTCGGCAAATATTGGTTTCTCGGGGATATTTACCATTATCCCGACCCCGGCATTCATTTCGGAATTACCTTCGCCAATTACTGCGGCTGGTTCGTCGTCGCGGCCACCACGATATTCATTAACCAGCGCCTCGACCGTTATCTGGCGACATCAAAGCCAGCGTTGAATCGGCGCGGCGATTTCCCCTGTCTGGGTTTATTCGCGCCCTGTTTTTGGGCGGGTATCGTCTTGTTCCAACTCGGGGTGACTTACTGGGTGGCGTTCAGCGGCCAGCCCGGACTCGATGCGGCGCGGGTCCAACTGCAAGCCGTGGCGGGCACCTACATCCTCGCGCCGATCCTGTTGTTGGCCGCGATGCAACTGGCGAAACCGTCCAACCGAGTCCGATAGGCGCGCATTCGCGGCGAAGGGAATGGGCTTCAGCCCACGATCAGGCTCGGCTGTCGCGGGCTGAAGCCCGCTCCCACGGCACTGAAAACACTTTGGACTTACGCAGCCCTTGCCATTCAATGCCTTAAAGTGTTCGTAGTCCTGCCTTTAGGCGGTTATTTGCCGCCTGAAGGCGGGACCACAAGCAAAAAGCTGCGTAAGCCCTATTTAATACATCCCTCCCGCATACAACCTGGATTCCAGCGCCCGCTCGCGGTCGTATTCGCGCTGGCAGTCGATGCAGCGCACCGCGTGATGAAAAGCCGCCAGCCGCTCTTTAGGGATGGGTGCCTCGCAATCCCGGCAAATCACCACGCCGTGGGCCTCGTCCACCCAGGGCTGGAACTCGTCCCCGTCCGATTCCTTGAGCCGACGTAGCGCCTCGTCCCGCCGACATTCCTCGAAATACTGGGCAATATCTATATCGTCCATTGTTATCATCCTCCTGGAGTAAAAGCCATTCGTATTAATCCCCGAACTATCCAGTAATGGAAATCCGGCTCGGGCCATTCTTGAGAAAAATGACTCGTCGGTTTGGACAGGAGGCGTCCAAACGGTTTCCCAGGCCCGTACTTATACCTAGCCGGAATAAGGGTAATTGGATATATCGAGAAATTATGTGAATGGTCGGAATAGCCGCCCCGCCCGTGTCAATCCAGCGCTTTTCTGCTATAAAGACCCACTTGCGCGGCAGGGCATCGCGCTGCAATACGCCGCCCCCGTTTTACCTCACACCCTTTTATCGAAGGTCAGATTTATGTTTAGCAAAGGTATGGAAATCGCCGGATTCGACGACGAACTATGGTCGGCCATTCACCACGAAGAGCAACGCCAAGAAGACCATATTGAATTGATCGCTTCGGAAAACTACGCCAGTCCGCGTGTGCTACAGGCCCAAGGCACCGTGCTGACCAATAAGTACGCCGAAGGTTATCCCGCCAAGCGCTATTACGGCGGCTGCGAATATGTGGATATCGTCGAAAGCCTCGCCATCGAGCGCTCGAAAGAACTGTTCGGTGCCGCCTTTGCCAACGTGCAGCCCCATTCCGGCTCGCAGGCCAACGCCGCCGTGTACATGGCCCTCTTGAACCCCGGCGACACCGTGCTGGGCATGAGCCTCGCCCACGGCGGACACCTGACCCACGGTGCCAAGGTCAATTTCTCCGGCAAGATTTACAACGCCGTGCAATACGGCCTGAACACCGACACCGGCCATATCGACTATGACCAAGTGGAAACCCTGGCGAAGGAACACCGGCCCAAGATGATCGTCGCCGGTTTCTCCGCCTATTCCCGCGTGGTGGATTGGCAGCGCTTCCGCGACATCGCCGACGAGGTGGGCGCTTATCTGTTGGTGGACATGGCCCATGTGGCGGGTTTGGTCGCGGCAGGCGTGTACCCCAGCCCGGTGAATATCGCCGACGTGACCACCACCACCACCCACAAGACCCTGCGCGGCCCGCGTGGCGGCTTGATTCTGGGCAAGGCCAATCCTGACATTGAGAAGAAGATTAACTCGCTGGTCTTCCCCGGCATCCAGGGTGGCCCGTTGATGCACGTCATCGCCGCCAAGGCCGTGGCGCTGAAAGAGGCCATGCAGCCGGAATTCAAGCAGTACCAGGAAAACGTGGTCATCAACGCCCAAGCCATGGCGAAGCGCTTCATCGACCGGGGCTTAAAGATCGTCTCCGGCGGCACCGACAACCATTTGATGCTGGTGGACCTGATCGCCAAGGGCATCACCGGCAAGGCCGCCGACGCCGCCCTGGGCCGAGCCCACATCACGGTGAACAAGAACGCCGTGCCGAACGATCCGCAATCGCCGTTCGTCACCAGCGGCATCCGCGTCGGCACCCCGGCGGTCACGACCCGTGGCTTTTCCAGGGCCGATTGCGAAACCCTGGCCGACTGGATGTGCGACGTGCTGGACGACCTGGAGAATGAAGCGGTCATCGAGCGGGTCAAAGATAACGTCACGCAGATTTGCCGCCGCTATCCCGTCTACGCCAGTTGATCGAACGGCCTAAGCCATCCACGGCGCGGCTTCCCCCGCGCCGTATTTGTATGAGGTGAACCGCTATGCGCTGTCCTTTCTGCGGAGCGCACGATACCCGCGTGATCGACTCCCGGCTGTCCCAGGAGGGCGACCAGGTGCGCCGCCGCCGCGAATGCACCGAGTGCAAGGAACGCTTCACCACCTACGAGGCGGCGGAACTGAGCCTGCCCCGCGTGGTGAAGAGCAACGGCAGCCGCGAGCCGTTCCGGGAGGAAAAGCTGCGGGCCGGCATGTTGCGTGCGTTGGAAAAACGCCCCGTCGGCAGCGACCGCATCGAAGCCGCCGTCAACCGCATCAAGAAAAAGCTGCTGGCCTGCGGCGAACGGGAAGTCGCCAGTCGGCTCATCGGCGAAAGCGTCATGCGGGAACTGGCCGGACTCGATCAAGTGGCCTACATCCGCTTCGCCTCCGTGTACCGCAGCTTTGAAGATTTGAACGAATTCCGCGAGGTCATCGACCGGCTGGCCAGCGAGGCGGGGCTAGACGAAAACCAGCCGGATTTGTTCAATCCCAACGCCGACGCCTAAATCCCCTCTCCCTGCATTCCATTTGCGTCGCGCTCTTACTCCCTCTCCCTGCGGGAGAGGGCTGGGGTGAGGGGGAGCAAAAAGGATTTCTCCTCAATGACCACAACCTCCGCATTCACGCCCGAAGACGCCCACCACATGGCCCGCGCCATCCGCCTCGCGGAGCGCGGCCTTTTCACCACCGATCCCAATCCCCGCGTCGGCTGCGTCATCGTCAAGGATGGCCTCGTCGTCGGCGAGGGCTGGCACAAAAAGGCCGGTGGGCCGCACGCCGAAATCGAAGCCCTGCACATGGCGGGCGAGGCGGCGCGGGGCGGCACGGCCTATGTCAGCCTGGAGCCTTGCTCCCACCATGGCCGCACCCCGCCCTGCGCCGACGCGCTCATCCGCGCCGGTCTCGCCCGCGTGGTCGCGGCGATGCAAGACCCCAATCCCCGCGTTTCCGGCAATGGCCTGAAACGACTGGCGGAGGCAGGCATCACAACTGGCTGCGGCCTGCTGAAAAGCGCGGCGGAAGCGCTTAATCCCGGCTTTTGTAAGCGGATGCGGACGGGACGGCCTTGGATACGCAGCAAGTTGGCGATGAGTTTGGATGGCCGCACGGCGATGGCTTCCGGCGAGAGCAAATGGATCACCGGCCCGGACGCCCGCCGCGATGTCCACCGCCTGCGTGCCCGGAGTTCCGTCATCGTCACCGGCATCGAAACCGTGCTGGCGGACGATCCCGAACTGACCGCCCGACTGGGCGGGGATGCGGGCGAGATTCTGCAACCGGCGCGGGTGGTGCTGGATTCGAGGCTGCGCTTGCCCGCCACGGCCAAGCTTGCCCACAGCCCCGGTCGCACCTTGGCGCTCGTGGGGGCGGGCTTCAGCCCGCGACCAGACCTGCCCGAATCCGTCGAAATCGCCGGCCTCCCCGTCGGCAAAGAGGGCCGGCTGGACTTGGCGGCGGTGGTGGATTGCCTGGGCCAGGCGCAATTCAACGAAGTGATGATCGAAGCCGGCCCCACCCTGAATGGCGCGCTGCTGCGGGCGGGTTTGGTGGACGAGTGGATTATCTACATGGCCCCGGTGGTGCTGGGCAATGGCGGGCGCGGCTTGTTTCATTTGCCGGAACTGGCGCGGATGGCGGATCGGTTTGAGTTGGAATTGCGGGAGGTGCGGCAGGTGGGGCGGGATGCTCGGATGACCTTTCGAAGCACCCATTCCTCCGATTGACCCCGGACAGACGTCACCGCCGCACCGGAACCGGCACCCAAGGATAATACCCCGGCCCATAAAAATGCGGCCCATGCCGTGCGCTTTCCGCTTCCCGCCGCGCCCGGTTCAACCGGCTTTGCTGGACATCCAACGTCGCCTCCCGCTGCTTCAACTCATTCCGCAGCTTTACGTTCTCGCCCTGCAAGCGGGATTTGGCCCGCTCGATTTCATCGCTGGTCGGCGTGCGGAACTCGCTGGCGGGTCGCCCCGTCACCAAGGCGGCGCGGTGGGCCAGCAGATCGAATATCAATGCCTGCTTCGCCGCCGGACTGACTTCATACTCTGGGCCAAGCCCCGCCTGCATGGCCCGGACCCGCTGTAGCTCCTGATCCACCAACTTCAAATGCTGCTCCGCCAAATCGCGGCAATGGGGCGGCGGCGCCTTTTCCGCTTCGGGGTACAGTTCGCGGCGCTCCTCATCCGCAGGCACGGCCTCCACGCCGGGCGGCGGTTGATAGCCGTAGCGGCTGACGCCCGAGGCATCCTGCCAGCGGTATAGGGTGGCCGCTGTGACGGGTTCCAACGCGGCGAACGCGGCCAGAATCAGGGCGCAGACAAGTTTCATCGGTTCTCTCCAGAGGGCGATATGGCGTTGGATTGCGGACACGGCGCTGGATTCCCACCGGAAAGCACAGCGCCCGCATCCCGGCTAAATCCAGCGGGATTGTGCCGGACTCGGCACCGCACCGCCATTAGGTTAGCGAGCTGTCCATTGGCTCCGGCTCCGTTGGCTCCGGCCCGGTTGGCTGAGCGGAGTCGAAGCCAACGGAGCCGGGATTCACCAAGAAATCGTCTGGCTCTGCTACCATCCCGCCTCCGTGAGTGATGAGGTGGCAAATGGCGGTACGGGAAACGGCGGCGAAACCGCCCAGCAAGAATACCAACAACAAACCCAGCAAAAAGCCAACCCCGGCCCGCAAATCCGCCGCCCGTCCAAGCACCCGCCCGCCAGCTTGGCGTTGGATGCTGCCGCTCGGCGCTGAACTAGCCGCCCTGGTGATCGCCTGCCTGATCGGCACCATCGCGGTGTTGGGGCGGGCGGCGGAATGGTTCGCCGGGACCGGATTAGCGGAAAGTCTGCTGCCCTTCGCGGGCACCGTGCTGGTGCTGGCCTTGGTCGGTTCGGCGTTGGTGCAGGCGTGGCTGTGGCTGCGGGTCCGGCTCAACCGGAAAGCGGCCCTGCTACCGGCGGGGCTGGCCCTGGGCATCGCGGCGGGGGCGGGAATTTTGGCGGCACAGGAATCGTTCCGGCGCGAACTATCGAGCCTCCGCACCCTGGTCGGCGGCACCGAAGAGGCCGGGCGCGTCACTGTCGCCCACCAAGTCTTCGCCGCCTACCGCCGTTCCGACTTGACTCAAACCCAGCGCGTCCTCGACCGCGCCCAAGGCTATTTGCCCGCCATCCGCCGGGCGGCGGAAGCCAACGGGGTGGATGCGGAAGTGCTGGTGGGCATCGGCGCGGCGGAGTCTTCGTTCCTGCCCCGCGACAGCAAGGATGGCGGGCGCGGGCTGTTCCAAATCACCGTGCCGCCCAAAGGCGCGGTGGACGCGGTTAAAAGGCAGCTCGGCATCGACAAGCCGGACCCGCTCAACCAGACCCACAACGCCTTCCTCGCCGCCGCCACCCTGCGTCATTATCTCGATGAAATGCAGGGCGATTTGTTCCTGGCGCTGCTGGCCTACAACATCGGCCCGAAGAATGGTGGCCTGCTCTCCATCATGAACCAGTACGGCGCCCGCGATTTCGTCACCATCCAGCCCTATTTGCAGAATTTGCCCCGCGATTATCCCATCCGCGTGCTGACGGGTTCACTGGCCTTCCGGCTGTGGCGAACCGATGGCAAGCTGTCCCACTACGAGGAAGGCCGCAACGCCCGCCACATCCAAAAGGTGGGCATTCCCGGCTTGAGTGGGAATGAGAATCCCGCCCGGACTTCCCGCAAACCGGGGACGACGGACAAGCCCGCTTAGAGCATTTTCGGATTGGATGGGCGGGGGTGTGGGAGTGGGCTTTAGCCCACGACTCGCGGCGTAAGTCGCGGGCTAAAGCCCGCTCCCACGGCATTATCGGGCATGGGGGTATGGGAACCATCCCGGAATCCATATCTCCAAAATTGGGCACACCATTAATTCGCCGCCAAGGGAGAACAACAATGCGCCACGCCATCATGCTGGGTTTGTTGTTGAGCGCGGGGCTATGTCCCGGCATCGCGGGGGCGGAGTTGGACCACACCATGTCACTCAGCGTGGTGCAGGTGCGGGCCTATCCGGGACCGGGGAAAATGCTGTACGGCTCCGGGGTTGTGGTCGGGCCGGAGCGGGTCGTGACCAATTGCCATGTGGTCCGCTCGGCACTCAAGGTCGCGGTGTCCAAGGGACCGATGCTGTATCCCGCCGTCACCCAGCAAGCAGACCCCCGCCACGATCTTTGCCTGTTGACCACGCCCAATATTCCTTTCCCGGTCGCCCACCTTGGCAGCGCCGCAAAGCTCGCGGTCGGCCAGTCCATCTATTTCTACGGCTATCCCCGCGCCATCGGCATCACCTTCTCCGAAGGCAAAGTCCAAGCGCTGCATCCCTTCGACGGGGGGCGGGTCATCGAGACTTCGGCGGATTTCACCCTCGGGGCGAGTGGCGGCGGGGTGTTCGACAGCGCGGGGAAACTGGTGGGTTTGGCGACGTTCCTGACGGCGGGACACGCGGGCGGTTATTACGCCATTCCCGCCGACTGGATTTCCGGCCTGTCCAGCCGGGAAGCCCGCAAGATCGAGCCGTTGCCGGGATTGTCGTTCTGGGAGGATGCGGCGTCGATGCCCGCGTTTTTGAAGCCGCCGGGGAAGTAGAGGAAGTAGGTCGGGCATGCATTCATGCCCGACATTCTTGGTTCAAAGCACTCCGAGCGGGGCCAATCAAACCGACTTGACCGAATCCAACACAGCTTGCAGCTTGGCCTCATCATCGTGGGACAGGGACGTCTGGATAATCTTCCCGCCCGCCCCCTGCAATTCTTCCATCACCTTATCCGGCGTGACCTTTCGCACCAGGATGAACAGCGCGGATGTACTCGACTTGAAGGCTTCCGCCAGGCTTTTCATGAAATCGTCGTTGATGCC
>NZ_JBTEKS010000066.1:0-15467 GCF_054333355.1 Methylomagnum sp.
TACGAACTTTTTAAGCCATTGAATGGCAAGGGCTGCGTAAGTCCTATCCCTGTCATATAGGCCGCCTCGGTTTCACAAACCGAGGCGGTCTTTCACGCTGACCGCATCCGCCACAATCCCACCAACACACCCAAGAACACCAAGCTGGTGGGGAACACCGCCGCGAAGATCGGATTCATTTCGTAGATCAGCCCGAAGTGGCTGAACATCTTGTCGAACAGGTAGAACCCCAGCCCGATCACCACGCCGACCACGATGCGCTGGCCCATGCCGACTTCGCGTTTAACGGTCAGCACGAAGGGCACCGCCACCAGCAGCATCACCAGCGTCACCGCCGGGTTGACGACGCGCCCCCAGAACGCTTGTTCCACCGACAGGGATTGCTGACCGTTTTCCTTCAGGTAGTCGATGTATTTCGCCAACTCCCAGGCCGACAGGTTCTCGGGCCGGATCACAAAAGCGTTGAGCAGATCGGGCGCCAGCACCGATGACCAGTCCGCCGCCTCCTTGTGCTGGGAGGCGACCCGGTCGGTTTCGAAGCGGCTGATGCGGATTTTTTTCAGCTTCCATTGCTCCCCGTTGTAAATCGCCCGGTTGGCGTGGGTGGCAAGGACCAATTTTTGGTCCGGGCCGACCTCGAAAATATTGATGTCGCCCAGGTTGGTTTGCTCTTTGATGGCGCGGATGTTGATGAACACATTGCCGTCGCGCACCCAGAAACCGTATTTGCTGCGGGAGGCCACCTGCTTCTTCACGGCCATGGACTTCATGGTCTGAGCCAAGCGCTCGGCGGGCGGGGCCACCAGTTCGCCGATGCTGACGGAAATCGCCAGCAGCAACAGCCCGCCCGTCAGCACGGCGCGGATGATCCTGGCCCGCGAGGCGCCAGCGGCCTGCATCGCCATCAACTCGCGGTTATTGGCGAGCGCCCCCAGCGTCACCAGGCTGCCCACCAGGGTGGCGGACGGCAGCAGCTCATAGAAGCTGCGCGGCGCGGTGTAGGCCAGATACAGAAAAATCTCCTTGAGACCATAATCGCCCTGGCCCATGTCGCCCAGCTCGTCGGCGAAGGTGAAGAAGCTGAGCAGCGCCAACAGCACCAGCGAGGCGATGAGCGACCCCTTGAGGACTTCCTTAATGATGTAGCGGTCAATGGTTCTCATCGCCCGAAAACTCCTTTAACGAAATGCACGGCCCAGCGCCAGCCCAGGTTTTTCAGGAACAAGGCCAGGGTGACGAACAGTAGCACGCCATAAATGGTGAGATAGCTGAAATGGGCGGGGATTTTCTCGGTCATCAACAGCCCTTGGGAAATCTTCTGGGCGTTCTCGTAGATGATGTAAATCAGAAGCGCGGTGAACACGTTGCCATACGGCCCGCGCCGGGGGGCGATCCGCGCCAAGGGCACGGCCAGAAGGGCCAGCGCGGCGACGCCGAGCGGAATCGACAAGCGCTTCTGCAATTCCGCCAATTCCCTGGGGCCGCGGTTGGTCCAGAGTGCCAGGGTGTCCTCCGCCTCGCGCTTCTGGGCGGCGGATTCTTCCTCGGGACTGCCGATGCGGACGCCGTATTCCTCGAATTCGCTGATGACGAAATCCAAGTGGCCGGGGATGCCCTGGTAGCGCCGCCCATCGTTCAAGACCACGAAGTATTCGTCCATGTCGTTGCGCTTCAGTCGGCCCCGCTCGGCGAGGACCACCCCGGTGTTCTGGTTCTGGCGGCTCTGGACGAAGATGTTGGTCATTTCATTGGCCGTGTCCATGGCCTCGGCGTACAGCACCACGTCGCCCGCGCTGAACTCGTTGAAGCGGCCCGGCTTGATGCCCCGGATGTCGGCGCTTTGCTCGTCCCGCTTCATCAATGCCTGCACCTGCTGCTCGGTCCAGGGCATGACCGCCAGCGCCAGCCAGGCCGACAGCAGGAACACCGGCACCACCATCCAGCTCAAGGCGCGGTAGAGCCGCCGGGCGCCCATGCCGCCGGAGGCCAGGATGGACATTTCGTGGTCCCGGTACATGCGGCCAATGACGGTCAGGATCGCCATGAACAGCGCCGGGGGAATCAGGAGCCCCGTGGCGGCGAGGGTCTTCAGGCCGAGCAGTTGAAACAGGGTGTCGCTGGCGATGTCGCCCTCGATGGCCTTGGTGAGTATGTTGAGGAATTTGCGGCTGACGATGATGACCACCAGCACCAGCAGGATGGCGGTCAGGGTTTTGAAGAGTTCGAGGGAGATCATGCGGTCCACGACCGCGAACAGCGGGCGGCGTCCGCCACGGGGGGAACTCAGAACTTGGGCACTCATGGGGTGGGAATCGGCAAAATGGAGGCGGGATTGCGGGAACGGGGGATTTTACTGTTGCCGGGGCTTGGCTAGCCACCGATTCCGGTGGGAGCGGTTTCCAACCGCGACCGGAACGACAAGCGCCGTAGGTCGGGCAGGTATTTCCTGCCCGACATCGCTTGTAATCGAGGCGGTGGCGTCGGGCATGAGTACATGCCCGACCTACGCGGCTCCCACCTTATCCATTACCAAACCGCCCGCAAAGTCTCCAACCCCCGAATCGTCAGCGTCGGTCGCCAGCGCGGTTTTTCCACATCCGCCAGCCGCAATCCCGGCAGCTTCCCGAACAACACCGCCAACGCCGTCTCCAATTCGATCCGGGCCAGCCGCGCCCCCAGGCAATAATGAGCGCCGCCGCCGAAGGACAGGGGCTTGCGGCTGGACTCGGGCCGTTGAATCAGAAAAGCATCCGGGTCCGGGAACACCGCCGGGTCGCGGTTGGCGGCACCGAGGCTGATGTACACCATATCGCCGCGCTGGATGGGCGTCCCGGCGATGTCCATGTCTTCCAGCGCGGTGCGGGCGGCGATTTGCACCGAGGTGTCGTAGCGCAACGCCTCGTTGATGGCCTGCGGCAGCAGGGCGGGGTCGGCGTGCAGCAAGGCCAGTTGTTCCGGGTGGCGGAACAGGCCCAGGAGCGTGTTGCCCAGCATGTTGGCCGTGGTCTCGTGCCCGGCCATGAACAGCAGGATGATGTTGGCGACGATTTCATCCTCGCTCAGCCGATGGTCGCCTTCCTCCGCTTGCAGCAGCAGAGAGACCAAATCGCCGCCCGGCTGTTGGCGCCGTTCCCGACACACCGCCCGGAAATACGCATCGAACAGATTGACGGCGTGGTTGGCGGCGTCGATGTCGGCGCGGGAAATCGGGCTGAGTTCGAACACCTTCGCCAGGGCTTGGGTTTCCCGCTGAAACAGCAGGCTGTCCTCCAGCCGAATATCCAGCAACGCGCAAATCACCCGGACGGGCAGGGGATAAGCGAACTCGGCCAACAGGTCGGCCTCGCCCTGTGCGATGAAACCATCCACCAGCGCCAGCGCTTCCCGCCGCGCCAGCCGCCACAATTCCGGGGCTTGCTTGACGCTGAACGCCTTGCTCACCAGGGCGCGCAGGCGGGTGTGTTCGGGCGGGTTCATCAGCAACATGAAGCGGTTGGCGACCTGGAAGGCTGGCTCGTTCACGGCGTCGGCCCCGTAGCGCCGCTCGATGCCAATCAGAAAGGCCCGACCCAGGCGGGGATCGCGCAGAATCCGGTCGGCGGCTGCGTAGGCCGTGACCAGCCAGATGCCGGGCATGAGCGAAAACACCGGGCCTGATTCACGCAGCTTCGTGTAGACGGGATAAGGATTGGCGAGGAAATCGGGGTGGTTGAGGTCGATGCGGAACATGGTTGTGATTCCTGGCATAGAAAACGGGCATTGTGCCTGTTTCCGGGCCAGTGAATACGGGGTTTTATGGATGTCCCGTCAGCCCATGGGCGGGTATAAAAAACCATATCAATCCCTCCATAGGATGGGTGGAAATTCGCGGAACCCATGATGCCCCCAGCCCGGAGCGATGGGTTCCGCTGAAGCTCCACCCATCCTATGAGACTGGTGATTACAGCCCACCCCGCGCCGGCGCGGCCCGCGTGGAGCGCCAGAACGCCAGGCCCACGCCCTGCTCGGCTTCGCGCACGATCAGCACCGAGTAGCGGGCCAGCCGCACCACTTTGCCGTCGCTGAGGGCGAACACCAGCCGGGCGGATTCGCCCACCAGCCATTCCGGCGGAATCTTGATTTTCACGAAGACACCGGAGCGGCTCAGGTTGGTCGCCACGCCGCGTAATTGGCTGCCGGCCTGGGTCATTAAGTAGGCCGACAGGGAGGATTCGGAGCGCGGGGCGTTGCGTCGGTCTTTTAGTAAGGGGTTGGATGGTCGGTACATGGCCATAACAATGAACGGTTGAATTCTCGGGTGATGGATGGCTCAAAGGACCAACAAAGCAGCGCGAGCCGCCTTGCGCTTGTTTGTTAGACGGGCATCGCGGCGGCATTGTTCATCCGCGAAAAGCCACTATCGCGGAACTCGCGGGCTTATCTTTCGCGAATCGCGAACAATCACCCGGCGAATTCGCCGAATCGTTTCCGAGTCCCACGCGCTTGACTATAATCGCGTCCTCCCAGACAGATGACCTCTTTCAGCTAAAAGGAATCCTAAAACCTATGGCAGTCTCGAATTCCGCCCATAACGCCCTCGCCGTGCCCGCTTCCGGCGATACCGATCCCGAAGAAACCCGCGAGTGGCTGGACGCCCTGGAAGCGGTCATCGCAGCCGAGGGCGTGGAACGCGCCCACTTCCTGATTGAAAGCTTGGTGGATCAGGCGCGCCGCTCCGGGATCAATCTTCCCTACAAGGCCAACACTGCGTACATCAACACCATTCCCCCGCACATGGAGCCGCAGCCGGGCGGCGATGGCGCCATTGAGGACCGCATCCGCGCCTACATCCGCTGGAACGCCCTGGCGATGGTGGTGCGGGCCAACCGCAAGTCCAGCGAATACGGCGGACACATCGCCAGCTTCGCCTCGTCGGCCATGCTCTACGACGTGGGTTTCAACCATTTCTTCCGCGCTCCGTCCAAGGATTCCGGCGGCGACCTGGTGTACTTCCAGGGCCACGCCGCGCCGGGCGTGTATGCCCGCGCTTTCATCGAAGGCCGCTTGAGCGAGGAACAACTCGACCATTTCCGCGCCGAAATCGCCGGTGAGGGCAAAGGGCTGTCGTCCTACCCGCATCCCTGGCTGATGCCCAATTTCTGGCAGTTTCCCACCGTGTCCATGGGCCTTGGTCCCATCATGTCGATTTATCAGGCCCGCTTCATGAAGTACCTGGAAGACCGGGGCATTCTCAACACCGCTGGCCGCAAGGTGTGGGCCTTCTGCGGCGACGGCGAGATGGACGAGCCGGAATCCCTGGGCGCCATCGGACTCGCGGGCCGCGAGAAGCTCGACAACCTGGTGTTCGTCATCAACTGCAACCTGCAACGGCTGGATGGCCCGGTGCGCGGCGATGGCAAGATCATCCAGGAGTTGGAGGCGGAATTCCGGGGTTCCGGCTGGAACGTCATCAAGGTCATCTGGGGTTCCCGCTGGGATCCTTTGCTGGCGAGGGACACCAAGGGCTTGCTCAGGAAGCGCATGGAAGAGGCGGTGGACGGCGAATACCAGTCGTACAAGGCCAAGGGCGGCGCCTACACCCGCCAGCATTTCTTCGGCAAGTATCCAGAACTCGCGGCGATGGTCGCCAATATGTCCGACGATGACATCTGGCGCCTCAATCGCGGTGGCCACGATTTCAACAAGGTCTACGCGGCCTATCACGCGGCCTCGCAGCACACCGGCCAGCCGACGGTGATCCTCGCCAAGACCGTCAAAGGTTACGGCATGGGTCCGGTGGGCGAAGGCCGTATGACTACTCATCAACAAAAGAAGATGGACGACGCCTCCATCAAGGCCTTCCGTGACCGCTTCAACATCCCGGTCCACGACGACCGGCTGCCCGAGGTGCCGTACTACCGCCCGCCGGAGGACAGCCCGGAAATCCGCTACGTCAAAGAACGCCGTGCCGCGCTGGGGGGCTATCTGCCGCAGCGCCGCTTGGACGCGCCGCACATCCAGGTGCCGGACCTCAGCGTGTTCGAGCCGCTGCTGAAAAGCAGCGAGGACCGCGACATGTCCACCACCATGGCCTTCGTGCGGATACTGACCCTGCTGTTGCGGGACCACAAGGTCGGGCGCTACGTGGTGCCCATCGTGCCCGACGAGGCCCGCACCTTCGGCATGGACAGCCTGTTCCGCCAATATCGCATCTATTCTTCCGTCGGCCAGTTGTACGAGCCGGAGGACTCCGGCAGCGTCATGTACTACCGCGAGGACAAGACCGGCCAGATTCTGGAGGAGGGCATCAACGAGGCGGGGTCCATGTGTTCGTGGATCGCCGCCGGCACGGCCTACAGCAACCACAACGTGCAGATGATCCCGTTCTACATCTATTACTCCATGTTCGGCTTCCAGCGGGTGGGGGACTTGATGTGGGCGGCGGGCGACATGCGGGCCAAGGGCTTTCTCTTGGGAGGCACGGCGGGCCGCACCACCCTGGCGGGTGAGGGCTTGCAGCACCAGGACGGCCATAGCCAATTGGCGATGGCGGCGATTCCGAACTGCGTGGGCTACGACCCCTGCTTCTCCTACGAGCTGGCGGTCATCGTGCAGGACGGCTTGCGGCGCATGTACCAGAACGGCGAGCAGGTTTTCTACTACATCACCGTGATGAACGAGAACTACGCCCATCCCGAACTGCCGCAAGGCGCGAAGGAAGGCATCGTCAAGGGCATGTACAAACTCCGCGATGCGGGCGCGGCGGCCAAGGTTCAACTCTTGGGCAGCGGCACCATCCTGCGGGAAACGATCTTCGCCGCCGATTTGCTCAAGTCGGAATTCGGCATCGCCTCCACCGTGTGGAGCGTCACCAGCTTCAGCGAGCTGCGCCGCGATGGGCTAGACAAGGACCGCTGGAACCTCCTGCATCCCGACCAGCCGCGCCGCGTCAGCTACGTTGAAGAATCCTTAAGCGCCGAGCCGGGTCCGGTGGTGGCGGCCTCCGACTACATGAAGATCGTCGCCGACCAGATTCGCCAGTACGTGCCGCGTGCCTACAGCGTGTTGGGCACCGATGGCTTCGGGCGCAGCGACCGCCGCTCGGAACTGCGTAAGTTCTTCGAGGTGGACCGCTATTACATCGCGCTGGCGGCGCTCAAGTCCCTGGCCGACGCGGGCGAGATACCGCTCGCCAAGGTCGCGGAGGCGATGACGAAATACGGCATTGATCCCGAGAAGCCCAATCCGGTCACGGTCTGAACGCAAGACGGTAGGGTGGGCGTGATTCCACGCCCACCATTTCCACGCATCGAATTGGTGGGCGCCCGCCCACCCTACGTCTGAAATCCACACAAGGAATATCAATGGCAGCAGAAAAAGAAGTCGTAGTTCCCGACATCGGTGATTTCAAGGATATCGAAATCATCGAAGTCCTGGTCAAGCCGGGCGATGTCGTTAGCCCTGAGGATTCACTCATCACCCTGGAGAGCGACAAAGCGGCGATGGAAGTGCCCGCGCCATTTGGCGGCATCGTCAAAGCCGTGCAGGTCAAGCCCGGCGACAAGGTCAACAAGGGTTCGGCCATCCTGGTGCTGGAACTGGCGGAGGAGGGCACCGCGCCGTCCCCAGCCCCGGAACCCGCCCAACCGGCCCCCGCGCCCGTCGCGGCGGCGGTCCCGGAAACTCCGCCAGCCCCCGCGCCGACCGCCGCCGCGCCCGCAGCGCCGTCGGCTCCGGCGGCGGGTCCGGTGGACCAAGAGGTGAGCGTCCCCGACATCGGCGATTTCAAGGACATCGAGATCATCGAAGTCCTGATCAAGCCGGGCGATACGGTCAAGGCCGAAGATTCGCTCATCACCCTGGAAAGCGACAAGGCGGCGATGGAAGTGCCCGCGCCGTTCGGCGGCGTCGTCAAGTCGGTGAAGGTCAAGCCCGGCGACAAGGTGAACAAGGGGGCGCTCATTCTGGTGCTGGAAACCACGGACGAAGGCGCCGCGCCCGTCCCGGCTCCGCAAGCGGCACCCGCACCGGCAGCGCCCGAAGTCAAGCCGCCCGTCGCTCAAGCCGCCCCCGAACGGCCCAAATCTGTCGAGCCGCCCGCCACTGAATCCACCGCCGGACGCAAGGTTCCGGCCCACGCCAGCCCGGCGATCCGGCGTTTCGCCCGCGAGTTGGGTGCCAATCTCGACCGCATCCAAGGCAGCGGACCCAAGGGCCGCGTTCTCAAGGAGGACATCCAGCAGTTCGTCAAGGACAGCCTCAAGCGGGCCGAGCAACCGGCGGCGGCGCCCGCCGCAGTGGGGGGCGCGTTCGTACTGCCGCCCATCCCGGAGGTCGATTTCAGCAAGTTCGGCGCGGTGGAAGCCCTGGCCTTGTCGCGCATCCAGAAGATTTCCGGGCCGTTCCTGCACCGCAATTGGGTCGGCATCCCCCACGTCACCCAGTACGACGAGGCGGACATCACCGACCTGGAAGAATTCCGCAAGTCGCTGAAAGCCGAGGCCGATAAGAAGGGCATCAAGCTGTCGCTCCTGCCGTTCGTCATCAAGGCGCTGGTGGCGGCGCTCAAGGCGTATCCCAACTTCAACGCCTCGCTGGCGGCGAATGGTCAGGAATTGATCCTCAAGAAATACTTCCACATCGGCGTGGCCGTCGATACCCCGGAAGGCTTGGTGGTGCCGGTGATTCGCGACGCGGATCAGAAGAGCGTCTTCGATTTGTCGGCGGAACTGGCCGACCTGAGCCAGAAGGCGCGGGCCAAGAAGCTGCGCGGCCCGGATCTGGAAGGCGGCTGCTTTACCATTTCCAGCCTGGGCGGGATCGGCGGGACGGCGTTCACGCCCATCATCAACGCGCCGGAGGTGGCGATTCTGGGGCTGTCCAAGTCGCAGATGAAGCCGGTTTGGCAGGGCAAGGAGTTCGTGCCGCGACTCATGCTGCCCTTGTCGCTGTCCTACGATCATCGGGTCATCGACGGGGCGCAGGGAGCGCGGTTCGCGGTGCATCTGAGCGGGCTGCTGGGGGATTTGCGGCGGGTACTTTTGTAAGGCGCTCGGGTTCCGATGCGCCTATGGAATCCGAAAGCTATCAAGCCGCGCTGGCTATCTCCAAGGCATTGCGGGAACGCAATTGGGGAATTCGGGTATTCAAAGCCGGAACGATGACCCGAATAACTTTGGATGAGTTCGCACCGTTTGCTCATTTGCCGGAAGTGTCGGCCTTGATTCGCGAAATACAGTCCAAGCGCCCGGTCGATGGATTGACCTTGAAATATCTGAAACGCAGGTATGTGGAAGGCGAAGCGCTTGGATGCGAAAACGACTTGAATGAATGGTTTGAAGCGGTCTTGCGGGCACCGGATGCCATGCTGGAAGCACGGCCTAGACCCGATAGCCGCTTCGCCGTGCGCTCAAACCGGCTTGGTCGCATCGCAATCATTGCCCCCGATGGGCAACGGGTGAGTGTTTACAATCATGACGGCAGAGGGTTCACACCATGGATATCCCTAGGAGAATTGACGAAAACGACACTTTGATCTGGTATCGGGAATCTGTGCGATACGGACTGGCCGAGGGAACCGCGCCAGGTGTCAGGCAACAACGGGACGCGCTTGTCGAAAACTTGGGTTTGACCCCTAGTCAATTAGAAAAGCTGGCGGCTCTTGATGAAGAAGCTTTGGACTATGTTCTAGAGTTGCCCTATATCGACGGCGACCTACTTGAAGACAACCCCGCCCAACCGCTGGAGAAGTGGTGGTGGCACTTGGGCGCGATTCGCCGGGGCACGTTTCCTGTTGAATATCTGCCGCCATCCCTCCGCGCTATTTATCCCTTCGGCAGCCAAGCGGCCTGATTCCTCGCAAACGTCTCGCGGAGGTCGCCATGAGCGTCGCCCATCAACGCTTCTTCACCGCCGACGATTATCTGGCCTGGGAGGCTGACCAAGCCACCAAGCACGAGTATGTGCGCGGCGAAGTATTCGCGATGGCCGGGGTGAAAGATGCCCATGTGACTGTCGCGCTTAACGTCGCCAGTTGGCTGAAAACCCATCTGCGCGGCACGCCCTGCCGAACCTACATTGCGGACATGAAACTCCAGGTCGAAGCCGCCGATGCCTTTTTTTACCCGGATGTGTTCGTCACCTGCGACCCCCGCGACCAGGGCACCGACCTATTCAAGCGTTATCCCAGCCTGATCGCCGAAGTCCTGTCGGAATCCACCGCCCGCTATGACCACGGGCGCAAATTCGCCACTTACCGCCTGCTCGACAGCCTCCAAGAATACGTCCTGATCGACCCGGACGCCCAAACGGTCGATGTGTTCCGGCGCGATGTCACCGGGCATTGGGTGCTTTACCCCTACGCGGGCGAGGACGAGGCGGAATTTATCAGCCTGGAATGCCGGGCACCCTTAGCCGCGATTTTCGAGGATGTGGCGCTACCCGCCCCGCCTGGCACGGAACTCGCTAATTAACTCACACTACTCAAGGATTACCCCAGCATGAGCGAAACCCCCTCCCTGCACGCCGAAGTTTTGGTCTTAGGCGCTGGTCCCGGTGGCTACACCGCCGCTTTCCGGGCCTCCGACCTGGGCAAGAAAGTCGTTTTGGTGGAGCGCTACCCGACCCTCGGCGGCGTCTGCCTCAACGTCGGCTGCATCCCGTCCAAAGCCTTGCTGCACACGGCCCAGATCATCCACGAGACCGCCGAGAGCGCCAGCACCGGCGTCAAGTTTGGTGCGCCTGAAATCGACATCGACAAGGTCCGCGACCACAAAAGCCGGGTGGTGAAGACCCTCACCATGGGCCTTTCGTCCATGGCGAAGCAGCGCGGCGTCACAGTGGTGCAAGGCACGGGCCGGTTCACCTCCGACAAGACGCTGGCGGTGGAAACCCCCGAGGGTGAAAAGACCATCAGCTTCGACAGCGCCATCATCGCCGCCGGGTCGCAGCCGGTGAAGATTCCCGGCTTCCCCCACGACGACCCGCGCTTGATCGACTCCACCGGTGCCCTGGAATTGGCCGATGTGCCGAAGCGCCTGCTCATCGTCGGCGGCGGCATCATCGGCCTGGAAATGGCGACGGTTTACCACGCGCTCGGCGCGGCCATCACCGTCGTGGAGTTGATGGACCAGCTTATCCCCGGCTGCGACGCCGACCTCGTGAAGCCGCTGCACCAGCGCATCAAGAAGTGGTACGAGAACATTTATCTCAAGACCAAGGTGACGAAGATCGAGGCGCAGGACGAGGGCTTGCGGGTCTTCTTTGAAGGCGAGGGCGCGCCGGAATCCGAACTGTTCGACCGGGTGCTGGTGGCGGTGGGCCGTCGTCCCAATGGGGCGCTCATCGGCGCAGAAAATGCGGGCGTGACCGTGGACGAGCGCGGTTTCATCCCGGTGGACAACCGCCAGCGCACCAACGTCCCGCACATCTACGCCATCGGCGACGTGGTGGGCAATCCGATGCTGGCCCACAAGGCCACCCACGAGGCCAAGGTCGCGGCGGAAGTCATCGCCGGGCACCACTCGGCCTTCCAAGCCCTGACCATTCCGTCGGTGGCCTACACCGATCCCGAACTGTCCTGGATGGGCCTGACCGAAACCCAGGCCCAAGCCCAAGGCGTCGCCTACGAAAAAGCCGTGTTCCCGTGGGCCGCCAGTGGCCGGGCGCTGGGCATCGGGCGCCGGGAAGGCTTGACCAAAATCCTGGTGGACAAGGACACCAAACGCATCCTCGGCGCTGGCATGGTTGGTCCCAATGCCGGGGAGCTCATCGCCGAAGCCGTGCTGGCGCTGGAAATGGGCGCCGACGTGGAGGACATCGCTTTGACCATCCATCCCCATCCCACCCTGTCGGAGACTTTCGCCTTCTCGGCTGAAATGATCGAAGGCTCAATCACCGACCTGTACATCAAGAAGTAATAATGAATATCGAACGATCCTTAGGGCTAGGCGCCAAGCACAAAGACCCCGAAGCCGAACGGCGGCGTTTGCAGCTTTACATCAACCTGAAGCTGTCCTCCACCGGCCAACCCACGGCGCGTGCCGGCGATGACGAGTTCATGTCCATCGCGCAGGACTTGCTGAAAAGCTACCGGGAGAAGAACCGCCTGTTGGCGAACCACCTGTGCCCGGTGGATCGGCGTATTCAGGACTTTCTGGATGGCTACCTGGACGACATCGGCGCTGACGGTCGGGTTCATCTGCCGGCCAACAGCGTGGTGCTGGACCGCTACGGCGTGGCGCGGGAACTCTCCCTGCCGTTCGACAGCGACGAGTTCAAGTCCGACATCGTGTCCAGCTACCGGGTCCGGCAGGGCATCCTGCACAACCCGGCCAACGACCGCCGCACCACGCAGGGTTCGTTCCACATCGCCGAGGGTGGCCTGCCCATCCCCGGCGACAAGAAGTCCGTGCCCAAGCTGGCCTTCGCCCGCCTGCTGGCGTCGGCCCTGAATCCGCCGGAGGAGCTGCTGCGCCTGCCGTTCACGGCCAACCAGACCAACCCGGCCAAGCTGTTCGTGTCGCTGCTGCTGCGCCCGGTGGTGTGCCCGGAAGTGCCCGGCGTGCAGGCCGAGAAGAGCATGGAAATCCGCTGCTTCGCGCCCGGCAATCTGGTCAGCAACCTGGACTTCCTGGAAAGCATTTTCGGCAACGCGGGCAACCCGAACCTGCCGGAAAACGACGCCGCCCTGGACGTGGACCACTGGACCGGCCACACCGGCTGCATGATCTTCGCGCCGCATTTGGTCCGCTTGACCAAGAAGGCATTGGGCCTGCCGCATTACGACGAGGCCACCCTGCGCCAACGCGCCGACGGCATGTGCTGGCAGGATGAAAGCGAATGCTACAACGACGGCAACGCCTTCAAGATCACGGCGCGGGATAAGCGCGGCGTGATGGTCACGGTGCTGGCGGACAACTACTACGGCTACGGCAAGAAAGAGGTCAAGACCCAGATCAGCTATTCCGCCAACCTGTTCGGCCTCGCCGAAGAGGAACACGCGGGCGGCGCCCTGGCCTTCCAGTCCCGCAACCACGGCGAGGAATACGGTGCCGACAGCCGCACCCGGAAGAATCCTGAGTTGTATTCCTTCGAGCGGCTGGTGGAGAACTACGGCTCGGTGATGGACGTGAAGCCGGAGGGCTACGCCATCGACAAGCATTTCCCCGACCTGATTTACGTGCCGCTGGACCTGCGGATGGATTTGCGGACTCAGGCCATCCGCTGGACCAACGCCGACGGTGAGCAAACCATTCGCCTCCGGCCCGGCAAAACCTACATGCAGCCCAACGGCTACAAGATCGAGATGCGCAAGCATCCGGCGGCGCCGTCCTGGCGCTTGATCGGCATCCACGCCGAGGGCGTGTTCTGCCACAAGCCCTGCACGGTGTCCGGCGGCGGCAAGTCGGAAATCTCCAAGTCCAGCGACGACGCGGTCATTTACGGGCCGGTGTTCGTGCAGAACTTGGAGGACGACCTCAACCAAGTGGCCGAAATCTTCAACCGGGACTATTCCGACCGCTTCCGGCCCGAGTATCAACAGCAGGAACGCGACCCCAACCGCCCGCCGCTCAGCCCCGAGCGCAGCCTGGGTTCGGTCATCAAGCTGTTGACGCCCTCGCCGGTACACACCGACGATTACAACAAATGGCTGGACACCATCCCGCCCCATGTGTTGTCCCAGGTGTTGATGATTAAGCGTTTCTACAAGCCGGGATGGGCCGACGACTGGCGCACCCACTTCTCCGTGGACGTCATCAACGGCAAGCCGGGCCACGCCCTGAAACTGGATGGCCGCGAACTGGTGGCGTCCTATCTGCGGGTGGGCCTCTCCAAGTCGGGCAACTGGCGGACCTACAAGGTGCGGCAGGATTTCATCGCCGCCGAGAAGGTGCAGATGGAGGACGACATCAGCGCCTCCGTGGTGGTGAGCCGGGATGTGCTGCCCAATATCTCGCCGATGTCCAACAATCCCAGCGTCAAGCTGGTGAAGAACTGCGAATACCGCTTGTTCCAGCGCCCGGACGACGCCATCCATCGCGGCTTCGACAAGCAGACCGAGTTCGACATGGCCCAGCCGGACAACTTCATCGCCAACTTCGAGCCGCTGGTCGGCGACAAGCTGGCGGAAATCGTCGAGGACGTGGTGGAGTTCCAGAAGTACACCGCGCCCATGCTGAACCTGTTGCAGGCGGCGCATGAGGAAGGGCAGGGCAAGCAATACGTGGTGTCCTCCGCCAACCCGCGCCTCATCAAGGGCAAGCCCAGCCAGAACCCGCGCTATCTGCAAATCCGGCCCGACTTGCAGCGGCCCATGCGGACCTACATCGCCGAGATGGGCACGCGCATCAATCGCCAAGTGCCGCTGGGCGAGCCGCTGGTGACGCCCGTCAACGCCGTGCTGACCGGACGCCGCAACAATCCCCCCGGCAAAGGCATCCGTCCGCTGGCGGTGTTCAACCCAATCCACTACCAGGAATTGCCCGAGCTGTTCATGGACTTCGTGTGCAGCGTCACCGGCAAGTCGCCGTCCACCACCGGCGCGGGCAGCGAAGGCGCCTTGACCAAAGGGCCGTTCAACGCGCTGCGGGCCACCGCCGATTTGAACAACGCCCTGGTGTCGTTCATCGTCACCGGCTACGCGGGCTTCTCCAGCGCGGCGGGCTACATCGGCCCGAACCTGCGGGTGGACCACGACATCAGCCTGTTGATCCCGGAAATCTGGGCGCGGCTGGAGGAGGAGGAGCGTGACCCCGCCTACCTCATTCAGCATGGGTGCTTGGAGCCTTTGCAGGACTTCGAGTACCGGGGCCAATGGGTGCTGGCCAGTCGGCTCGGCTACCGCATCACCGACCGCTTCGTGGCGGCCTTCATGGGCAAAATCTTCGACAACCCGGCGGTGGCGATGGATGAATCCATCCTCAAGCCGGAAACCCAGGACTTGGCGGTGTTCGTCGATGGCGTCAACAACATCATCGAGGCCCAGCAGCAGGCGGCCCAGCATTATCTCGACGACGGCAGCATCGACGACGCCTGCCCGCCGCTCAAGGCGCTGCTGTACATCATGGCGACCGGCAAATATGAAGGTAAGGATGCCCACGATCCGTCGATCCGCTCCATGTTCAGCCGCGAGTACCTGCTCAATTCCGACTGGTATCGGTGGCGGCTGGAAGCCAAGCAGCAGCACGACATCGCGCTTTGGGAGCGGCACTGCCGCGACCTGGAGAGCTTCCTCGGCCAAGAGACCCACCGCGATGTCGCCGTGAGCATGGACATCGCCGGGCGTCTGGCACAAGCGCGGGCCACGCTGGAAAACATCCAGTCGCCGGCCTACCTCGACAGCCTCAAGGGCACCATCGGCGCGGATTTGCTCGGGGCTTATCCCGCCTAAAAATCCCGCCCCCATAGGATGGGTGGAGCTTCAGCGGAACCCATCACAACAGGCCGGGTGGCAGGATGGGTTCCGCTGAAGCACCACCCCAACTAAA
>NZ_JBTEKS010000067.1:0-15351 GCF_054333355.1 Methylomagnum sp.
CTCGGTTTTGAAAACCGAGTCGGCCTTGGTCGCCGCCAGTGTCATTGGCGGGCATGAGTGCCTGCCCGTCCTACAAGAAATCACGGTGCCACCAGCGGCTCCTTGCTGGCGTCCGGCGCCAAACCGCCCTGCCCGCCCCGCGTCAGGGAGCTTCCATAGCTCAGGTCGCAGAGACATTGCGGGTCAGCTCGGCCAAATCCAATGGGGCGCTCGCCAGCTTGGCGATGGCCCCGCTCAGATCAAGCTGCGGCGGGCCGAGGTCGATGGCCCCGCTCACGCCATCCGGGGCGGCGGCTTGCACGACGTTGTAGCCGAACACGTCCCGCTGCACCGGCAGGGCTTGATCCCCGCCCACCCAGAACGTGCCGCCGCTGGGGATCAGGGCATCCACGTTGATGTTGATGTCGCCGCCCTTGGCATCCGGCGCGGCGGTGTTGGCCTGGATCAGCCCGGTTTTGCAGACGCAATTGGCCGCTCGCCGCCAGGTCCACCGTTCCGGCGCTGCCGGTGGACTCCGGCCCCACGGCGGTGTTGATCATTGATGTCGGCCCCCCGTCCCGCGCTCTGGGCGTAGGCGCGGAGGGCCATGCCGCTCAGTCCCAGCGGGGCGCGGTCGTCGCCCTCGGCGGTCTGGCAGGCGCTCAAGGTCAGCATCTCCACCGGGGTCTTTTGACGGGCCGAGGATTTCAGCAGCGACTCCAAGTACCCCACGGGCAATAAAAAAGCCCTTGCGCTTTCGCGCAAGGGCTTCATGAATTGGAGCCGGTGATAGGATTCGAACCCACGACCCGCGCATTACAAATAAGCAAAAAACCGAAAGCGGCGACATTCCACAACACATAAAATCAATTAGAATCATTGACTTAGGTTGGTTTTTCTGCCGTGACTGCCCGCCGTTTGTTGCCTGCTTTTGTCCCTGAGTGCCCCACCAGTGCCCCGTGGGGCAGTGGCATATTGCTTAACCGAGCCAAGCTAATTCGGAAACCACACCGTCCCCCGAATGCTGGCGGGTCAAAATTCAATCAAGCCCAAAATCATCAGCCGCGTTTTCGGGAAGTTCAGGCTCTTCGGATGACGGCTCGAAAATTCCGTCTGACTTGAACTGCTTTTGGTAGCCATTGGTATTTTCCTGCCAAAGCGAATACAGGGGCGGAACTAGGGCACCGTTGGTGCCGCTGAGATAGACCCATTTCACCGCCCGGCTAATCCCGACGAATAGCAGATGGTCCAACCGGTCGCGTAAGCGGCCATAGAATGAGCCTTGAACCAAACGCGGCAGAAAAACGCTGTCGAAGGTCAGCCCCTTGGCTTGATGGTAGGTCATAAGCTTCGGCAAGCGGTTACTGACATCGAGCGGGGCATTGAACCTGTGAACTTCAACCTCAATGCCCGCCGCTCTTAAACCCTGCGCGTATCCAAAAACTTGCCGCTGTTGCGGAAACAACACCGCGATGGTTTCGCCATAGTTCGTCAACCGAGTATTCATGGCTTGAATAAGGTTCTTTTGCTCTTCTCTGGGTGATTCGGCGAGAAAGAGCACAGGCATGGAGCGTTCCATTCGGGTATTCGCAGCCTGATTCAGAAACTCGGTGCGGCAGGTTTCGTCTCCCGTGGCACGATCAGCGTATCGTTCACGGCCCGCCCTTCGGGCGGATAAGGCAGTGGGGTTCCCTTCTCGATGAGCTTCAATTCGCCCGTTTGCGTCGAAATGAAAATGTCGTCTTGGGCGACTGGCTCGACAATGCCCCGGCCATTCGCGGCCAGGGCCAGAGCGTGCAGGCTGGCACCGCGTGCCACGGCCAGTTGGGAGTCGCGCCGGTCTTCATACTCAAGCAGCCGGGCACGGGGAAAGAACCGCCGCAGCGCTTCGACCACTTGGGGAATCAGCGAACTACCGCCGACCGCCAGCACGAGGTCCACGTCCATTTCATCCAGCTTGGCCCGTTCCAGCGCATCGGCCACGGGCGCGAAAATCGAGCATTCCAGCTGGTACTCGGTGCTGCGGGCGTATAGGTGGTCGGTATCCAGGAAGGGTGCCAGCAGTTGTTCGAACTGTTCGGCGTTGAGCGTGGGGTTGGCGAGTTGCAGGGTTCGCTGGGATTCCGGCAGTCGAAGGGTGACTTGGCCGGGATAGCGGGCGCTCACGTCCTTCGGCTCCTTTTCCTGGTAGCGACCAAATTGCTGCAAACGCCAAATTTCGCCGCTGAGTTGGATTTTCAGGCTTTCAGCGATGGCGATAAGAGCCGGGGTCAGAATGTTCCGTTTCTCGGCGTAGGACAGGTCGAACTCGTTCAGGTCATTTTGGGCGCATAGCTGCGGAATCAGCACGTTATGCAGGATGGCATGGTCGATGTCGCCGCCGCCCAAGCGGTGATAGCGGGAAACCGACCGGCTTGAGACGCGAACCGGCGTTTGGGCGGAAGGCTTTTCCAGGTCGAACAGGGCGATGTCGCAGGTTCCGCCCCCGTAATCGAAGACCAGCAAGCGCTGAACGCCCTTGATATGGGTCAACAGGTCGAGGTCGTAGAGGTAGGCATAGTCGATGAACGCCGCCACGGGTTCATCCAGCAAGCGCCCGCCGCTCACATCCAGACCGGCCAAGCGGCAGGCGGTTAGGGTCTCGTTGCGTTGCGCGGTTTGAAAGGACGCGGGCACGGTGACGACCACGTTGTCCGGGTTGGTCTCGGCCATGCCTTCCCGTTTCAGGTAGGCGAGGATTTTCCCGGCGATTTCGGTGGGGCTGCGGTAGCCCTCCGGGGCATTCGGGTAGGTGCGGGACGTGCCGATTTCGTTCTTGCAGTCGTGGTTTCAATCCACTCCCGGAAATTACTCCGGGAGAAGCCAAGTTATAAGATATTCCAGCTACTCCAGGCAACGCGGCCAATTTTCTGGCCCATCCCCGGCGTGGGTTGGGGAATCTCCATGGCTTCGGGTTCGGGCACGGTGGTTTCACCCGCCGGGAGGTCCACCCGGCATAAGGTGGAATTGGTGGTGCCTAGGTCGATGCCGTAGGCGGTGGTAGTAGATTTTTGGGCTTTAAAGTCGAGCACTTTCCCCTCCGTATTAATTCCCCGTGAGTTTCGCCTCGAATCTCGTGAATGATTCCGAGCGTCTTAACTTGCCCCAATCCGGTTCACCACTTGAAACAACCCTCACGGCATGAACGTGGTCGATATACCGCTGCCCCCTTGCATCGAAATGTTTGATTAAAGCCGCCTTCGGGTTCTTCTCCCTGTCAGGGTGCCTTACTTTCTTGATTTTGCAGGGATGAGCGGGGGTCGATAAGTATTCGGCGATTTTGCATTCATCCGCTAATAGCCAGCTTTCCAACTCTTGTTCGATGCAGATCAGATATACCGGCTGATTACCCCCAATACCGGCTTTCTCGATGGCCTGCAATAATGCCGCCCGCTCTTTGTACCGGCAGGGTTTGTTGTTCTTGTCCGGCCACGCTGGGCGCAAATCCCAGACAATCAATACCCGGTCGCAGCCATCATTGAGTAAGGCTGCCGCGACATTACCGGCTTCACGAAGCAAGTTGGCTTTGTTGTCCAGCGTACTCGAAACGTATTTGGCATCGGGAAGGAGTTTCCCGGCCAAGTATTCGCATACCTGTTTACCGCGCCTTGGGGGCCACATTCAAAGACTAAGCCGATTTTCATTTGCCAGTCCCCGACAAGCTACCCATGGTGTAGAGCTTGCCGGGGGCGAAATCCTTGGCCCACTGTTCGAGAGAGGCATCATTGCCGGGACGGCGGAAGCGGGGTTCGCCTTTGGCGTCCCGTTCGACTAGGACCAGATGGTCCAGGGTGAGTAAGTCCAGAAGATAAGGGGAATGTGTGGTGAGTATGACTTGGGTAATGCCGCTCAGGACGGCATTGCGGATTTCCTCGACGATTAAGTGAATGCTGCGCGGGTCGAGTCCGTTTTCTATCTCTTCCACCACGATCAGCGGCGGCGGGTTTGGGTGGCGCAGCAAGGCTAATAGGGCAAGTATCCGAAGCGTGCCGGTGGAGAGCATCCAGCCGGGTACTTTGAAATCGGCTTCGGTGAGTTGTAGCCATGCTTTGCGTTCCAGTTCCGATGTGACCGAAGGTTGTAAATCTCGGGCGTAGGGGAGAACGTAGCTCATGGTTTCGACGATGCCGTTGAAGGCATTTACGTCTAGTCGGCGGATGTCGAGCAGGTAATCGGCGATATTCGATCCGTCCTTAGCCAGCCGCACGCCGCCCCCGGTGCGTTGTTGGGGGACGGGTAGGCCCATATGTTCGGGGCTAAGCGCCAAAAATTGCCAGTCCCGCACATAAGCGACGACATTCTGAAATCCGCTCAAGGGTGCGGCCAGCGCGAGCATTGAGCGAACAGGATAAGGTTGATCTGGTCCGGGTTTATCCAATTCATAATGGATTCCACCGGATCGGGAAATGCGTTCCGCCGCGACAAAGATTTGATTTGCGGCTGGATCATTGTTGATTTCGAGGCTCAAACGGGCCGATTTATTGGGTGGGGTATCTTTTAGGGCGAACTCGAAGGCTAACGGATTAACCAATTTGCCCGCCCGCTCTTTGGCTTCCTGCCCTTTGTGCCGGACATGCTCGATACCTAGCCAACGCTGCATGGCTATATCCAGCCCATCGCGCACGATGCTTTGATAGGTTTCCAACGCTTCGATCAGGCTGGATTTGCCGACGCCGTTATTGCCGATAAACACGGTCAACGGGCCTAATTTGACCGTCTTGCTATCGACGATGGCTTTGAAGTTACGAACCCGGACGCTTTGGAGCCTCATCAAAAACGCCTCATTGTCATGGTCAGGGCTTGGCGGGTTTGGATTGGAACTACAGCCCCAAGCGCCGTTGTAATTCATCCAGGCCGACAGTTGGCGCGTGTTCCTCGGCGGCTTTGGCTTGGCGCAAGGCCAATAAGTCTTCCATATCGTCGAGATATTCCTTGAGTTGGTTGAATTCTTCGATGGGCAATACGGCAAATTCGGGTTTGCCGTGGCGGGTTAGGAATTCGGGGTGTAGTTGAATCATGGGATGGTTTCCTCAGCGGTAAGCCTCGCGCCGATGCAGGACGCGATAAATGATGATGCGGTCTTCGATGATTTCAAACAAGACGCGATAATCGCCAACCCGAAGGCGGTATTCGGGCGTGAAATTGGTTAGTCGTTTGATGTCGCCAGTCAGGCCATTTTGTAGCAAAGCGAGTTTTTGGATAAGCCGCATTTGGTCCGCTTTTGGGAGACTGGACAGGTCTTTTTCGGCGCGGGGTTTGAATTGGATATTCATTTAATCAACCCGCGTTCCACATCCCGGTAGGCATTGAGCGCGGCGATCTTGACGGGTTCGGCGACCAGTGGGAACGCGCCGAGGATATGGGCGAATTCGGCTTCGGTGAGGCCGTAGAGGTGGGCGATCAGGCCGTCGAGTTCGGCGCGTAGCTGTGCGCGTTCGGTGGAATCGGTGGCGCCGTCGCGGTGGGATTGCAAACCGGCTGCTTTCGCCAGGTCGTCGAATTCGGGCGTGGTGCAGGTGAGGCGGGCGGCGCGGGTGGCGATGGGGGCGAAAGCGGGGTCGGAGTTTGTCAGGCGGGGTAATGGCACTTGATAGACATAAAACATATTCAAGTGAGCAGTAATTTTCTGCCGCAATACCCAGTCTACAGAAAAGCTATTGAACGTACCAACTACAAAAAGCTTTTCTTTGTCCGTGAGGGAAGAATCATATTGCCAACCATCTTCAGCTATCTCAAAAGTGTAAGGCTGTAAAAGATTTATCGTATTTCCCGCACAAACCTCCCGTGGCAACAAAGCGCAAATCATGGACCGCTCGTCAGTGTTTCTAGCGATGTCCCGAAAACCAAAGCGATATTGCTGATAATCCAAGGGAATTTTATCCTGCCGCACAAGCTTATCTAGCTGCAATTCGCTTTCTATTCCCAACCGCTTAAATTGCTGACGGAAATTCCGGGCACGGGAAGAACGCAAATCGGCATCGACCTCGGACTGAATGACCCAGTATCTAGGCTTTTCAAATTCAGCCGTAAATTGATGGATCATTTTGCCTTCAAATAACGGCAACTGCCCTTCTCCTGGTTTGGTTTTGAATAGTCCTTTTTTATGATCGGTAGTCATATTAAACTCGCTCGTTAGCCGTAAATTCCACTTACCTTCGATCTTTTCTCCTAGCAATGGAAATTTCAGCATTTTTTCGGCAATCAGAATATCCACATTTGACTTGAACTCCATCACCGAATGGGAATCGGGCGATAATCGGCGGATCAATTCCACGGACAGAGGCAGGCCTATCTCACGGGGAAAGCCAGATAATTCCGCTACATCGTGCCGCATGAACATGGCCGGAAATTTCGCGGTTTGTCCGCCTTTCTCGAAGGTCATCACGACAAATTTGAAGCTTCTATGCACCCCTTCAAATATCTCACGGTTATTTTCAAAGCAAAACAGGCCGGTGACTTGGGTTTCACCAAACAGCATATCCCGTAATCCCTTGGCCCCGAGATCGGTATAAATCCCCGATGGAATCACAATCCCGCATTCCCCGCCGTCACGCAACAGGTTATAGCACTGCTCAACAAACAATAAATAAAGATTGATTTTTCCAGACGTTTGATTCTTAAATTGTGTGGCGGTTTTAAACCATTTTGAAACATGCGGAAAGCGGCTTGAATAGGCGAGCCAAGCATTTCTTATATCTGGTATAGACATAAAATTTGAGAAGTGCTTTTTCCAATCCTCTAACCGAAGCTTGTTCTTTTGTATTGAACCATCAAAATCTTGGAAAAATTCTTTTTCGTCCGTTTGAAAAACTTCCCACGGCGGATTGGTGATAATCGCATCAAACCCGCCCCGGCTGTGCAAAATCTCATCGAACTCAAACCCCCAATGAAACGGATGCAGCGCCTCAATATCAGCGGGCGTCAAATTGCGCTTCTTCGGCTTGCCCTCCTTGCCTTTATCCGCATCCCACGTTGCCTCCTCAAACTTAATCCCCGCCCGGTGCCACTCATCCAATAACAAATCATTCAAGGTCGTCTGCGCCTCGGCCTTATGCGCCTCAATATCCTGCTTGAGCGCCGACAAATCCATCCCATCCGCCCAAGCCACCGTATGCCGATAAGTTTCAATCTTGCGGTTCTTCGCCGCCAAAACCTCCCGGTAACTCTCGCGGAAAAGATCGGGCTGCTTCAAATCAAACTCTCTCGCCTCCACCCGCAACAACCCAATCAACGAATTCCCCGCCATAATATTGAAATCAATATTCGGCAACGGCTCCAACTGCTCCACCGTCTGCGCCGACGCCACCAGCGCCAGGAACAACCGCAGCTTGGCGATTTCCGTCGCCTCCTCCATCAAATCCACGCCGAACAGGTTATCCGTGATAATCGTCCGCTTAATGAAATAAGCCAAACTCTTATGCTCCGCCTCCCATGCCTTCAACTGCTGCGTCAAGCCCGGATCATTCAAAAACTTAATCCGCCCAATCACCGCCGAATACACATTAATCAGCGTCTTCATCGCCGCCACCAAAAACGCCCCCGACCCACAGGCCGGGTCGAGCAACGTCAGCTTCGGCAACACCTTATACAACAGTTCCCGACATATCCCCGCATCCAAATTCAACAGCAACTCCGCCAAACTCCCATACCGCCGGGCTGGGATATTCAATTCAGGCAAGGCGGGCTGATTGACCTTCTCCAAAATCAGCCGATGAATGGTCCGCTCACACAAATACTCGGTAATCTCCGGGCGGGTGTAATACGCCCCGAACGCCTTCTGGTTAATATATTTTTCAAAGATATACCCCAACACATCCGGGTTAATCTCATTATCCCGTCCACCGGGGGAATCATCGAGATTCCAAGAATAATGCCCGAACAAACCAAACAAATTCTCAAACGCCACATCGGGAATGCGAATGGCTGGCCCATACTCCCGCTCAATCTTATGCGGCAAAAACAACCCGCCATTCAAATAACGAATCTCCCCAATCAAACCACGGGCGGCGGCGCTGCGCTGATCCGGGGTTTTCGCGAAACCCTCGAAAAACAACGCTTGTAGAAACTCCGAGTAAAAGCGATCCGCCCCGCGCCCCCGGCTTTCCGCCAGCTTATCCACCAGATAATTGATATTCCCGCCATCCAAAAAATGCTTGCGCTGCAAGAACCACACAAACATCAAGCGGTTCATCAATACCGACGCATACCAACGCCGCTCCCGCTCGTCGGGAATCCCCTCAATCAACGCCACAAACTCCAAGCGTTGCGCGTCGTACTCCTTGAAAAACCGCTTGGTGACGCGCTCCACATCCAAGGCCGCTTTCATCCGCGCTACCAACTGAGCCAGCGGGAAAGCCCCGTGTTCGTCCAGTTCGTTGATGTCCACCACGATGCCGGAAATCTTCGAGATGAACAGGTCGCCCGGTTGGCCCTTCACGTACAGGTGCTCTCTCGGGAAGCGCTTGCTGCCCTCGCGCTTCACCCATAACCACAAGCTTTGGGTGGGTCGGTCGGCGTGGTCCACAAAGATCACCAGATTCTCATGGGCCAATTCCGCCAAGCGGCGCTGAATCTCGATGCGCTCCAAGCGCTCCGGCAAACCCGCCACCAGGAACGCCACCACGCCGGACAATTCGGCGATGGCGGTCGCCTGCCAACTGCGGTCGGGCCGCTCGATGGGAATGGCTTTCATGCCTTTGGGCCGGGACCAGCCGAGTTCTTCGATAAACAGGCGTTTGAAGTGAAGGATTGCAGGCAATCGCGGAGGCGTTCGATTTGTAGGTTATCCATGGGGCGCTTAGGGGTAGTGGCCCAGCCGATAAGGCTCAGGCCAGCATTTGCAAAAGGGTGGGATGCCAAACGGCAAGATCGATGTCGCCCAGCTTCCCGGCCAGTCGGGATTTATCCACACAACGGAGTTGGTCGAGCAGGATGCGGGCCGGGCGACCTTTGAACACCAGTTCCGGGCGACAGCCCAAAGGCTGGCCCTTACTGGTGAGGGGGGCGACGATCACCCTGGGTAGCGCCCTGTTCATGTCGTCGGGAGAAACGATCAAGGCCGGGCGCATTTTTTTGATTTCGGTGCCGATGGCTGGATCGAGATCGACCCAATGGACCTCGCCCCGTCGGATGTCCCGCGCTGGCTTCACCATTCCCATTCCTCGCTGTCGGCATCGGTGGCGGCGAGTCCTGCAAAAGCGTCCTCGTCCGCGTCCGCCTGATAGCCATCAAACCAGCCTTGCCGTTCAGAAACGGCGGGGGTGATGACGATGCGGCCCGCCTCGGCGGTCATGATTACCTCGTCTCCCAAGCCGCTCCGGCTCAACAGGGGCGCGGGTATCACCACGCATTTGGAACCGCCTACCGTCACAAGTTGGGTTTTCATAAACGCTGACTCCTGTGGTGAAACGCAAAACTGATAATGCCCGCTCAAACCAACCCCAGCGAGCAAATCAGCCGAGGCTCGCGGTGTGATGATTCATCTTCGACCACGCACAGCCGCCCGTCCTCGCGCAGTCCGAGCAGCAATTCAGCCAGCTTGTGGTCGTCGATTCCGGCTTTGAGTTGCCGGTTCAGGGTATCGGTCGCGGCCTGATACAAGGGGAAGCGGTAAAGTTCTTCCAAAGCGCGGTCAATATCCCGCACATAGGCATCGGTGGTGAACAGGTCGCGGCTGTTCCCCAACTTTTCGCGGTAGCGTTTCAAACGCTCATAGGCTTTGAAACGGGCACCAGAAGGACGGCCCAGCGCCCCGCCCATGGATTTTTCCTCGTCCAGAATATGCTGCATTCCCGCCGCCGTCAGCGTGTGGTGCCAGTCCGCACGCGGCAAGGCTTCGGTATTGGCCGCACACGCCGCCGCTTTCAGAATGGTCAGTTGCGATTGGGTCACGGAGTTGCCCTGTTCATCTATCCAGGCCAGGGCGTCATTGCCTTGGCCCGTCCGCAAGTAAACCAGCACGCCGCTGGGCGCTTCCGGGCTGGCTGCGTGGGCTTTGGTGGCATACGCCACATTCGGCAAGGCTTCGATTTTGGCGGTCAGCGACGGGTCGGCATCGGTGGCGTTCTTCCAAATCTGATAAGCGAACGAGGCCAAATCCACTTCGGTATCGCCGTCGTCATCGAGAATGCCGTTTTTCTCCGTGTACAGGTCGCGCAACGCCTCTTCGTTATGGTCGTCATCAAAAAAGGCTTCATCCGAACCGATGACCTCCTGGTTTTCCAGCAACCTTTGCCGGACGCGGGCACGTAACCGGATCAGCCTTTCCACCCCATCCGCTGGAACAAAGGAATAGCACAGAATTTGGTCCGAACGCTGGCCGATACGATCCACGCGCCCCGCTCGCTGGATCAAGCGGATAATCGCCCAGGGTAGGTCGTAATTGACGATGACTGCGCAGTCTTGAAGGTTCTGGCCTTCCGATAACACGTCGGTGGCGATCAATACCCGCAGCTCCTTATCGGCGGAAACCTGTTGGCGCTTGTTGTTCGATTCCGGCGAGAACCGCCACGCCACTTCGGTCGGGTCCAGGCTCTTGCCCGTGGCTTCCTCCACGCCTTGCACGCCGAACGCCGCAAGCTGGCTTTTCAGGTAACGGGCCGTATCGGCGAACTGGGTGAAGATCAACACCTTTTCCGCGCCATGCCGCTCAACCACCAGCTTGCGCAATTCGGCCAGCTTGGTGTCCCGCTCCGGGTTCCACGCCCCGCAGAAGTCCAACAGGCCAATCAGGGCGCGGGCATCTTGCAATAGATGCTTGGCGAGGGTCTTAGCGAACAGGGAACCGGGCAACCACTTGAAGCGTTTCTTGAATGGCCCCGCATAGGCCGTGTAAACCTCGGCGGCACGGGCGCGAAAATCGGTTTCCGTATGCAAGCCGTTGGTGAAGGATGACGGGCCGTTGCTGTCATCGGCGCTATCGTCCTCGTCGGCTTCAACCGCTTCCTCGGGGTCTTCATCGTAATAGCGGGAATCCAGCAGTTCCGCACCTTGGCTGCCAAGGGGAATATCCAACCCATTTTCCAGCGCATGAAGGAAAACGAAGTTGCGCAGGATGTGGCGCTCGATGGAAAGCAGGAACGCCGGTCCAGCACTTTCCAGCCGCTTGAATAAATTGGTCCGACAAAACCCCATCAGCCGGGTGCCCGCCCGCGACAGCCCGCTGATAAGGGTGGCTTGCTGTGGCGTCGGCGGGGTTTTAGGTTTGGGCGCGACGTAATTGCCTAGCCCGTAGCGGGGCAGGGTCAGCGCATTGATGGTGCTGACCACTTGCCCCGAATAAAACTGCCCGTAAGGGTCCGTCGGGTTCGTCTCGTCGATTTCAAACTTGATGCTGCGGGGAATCCGCGCCGGAAAATACGACTTCCGGCCATCAGCGAATTTCAGGTACTTGCGCTGGATTTCCGGGTCGTCAGCGGCGTAGTTCTGCATGATGAAGCCACGGGTTCGCCGCACCATGTAAAGCCGCATCAAATCGCGCCAATCGTCCGGGTCGGTGCTTTTCTCAAAAGCGGCCAGAGACCGGACGGGGCATTGATGGCGACGAACAAATTCATGTTCCCCTTGCAATAAACCGATATATTTTTCCGGGCGGATACCCAGGTCGGTATCGTCCCGCAGAAATAGGGAAAGCTGTGCGGAAAGGTCGAGATAGGTTTTGTTATAGGGCGTGGCGGACAGCAAAATACATAGGCTTTCGTTCCGCTCCATATATTCACGAATGATTTTATACCGTTTGCCTTCCTTGTTGCGTAAGTTATGGGATTCGTCGAGCAATACCACCCGGAAGCGTCTGGTTTTTTCCGGCAGTTCGCGAATCACCCTGGACAATGACATCACCTTGGCGTGAAGCTTGTAGGTATGGACATAATCCTCCCACATCGACACAAGGTTTTTGGGGCAGATAATCAAAGTCTCGGTGTGGTGATCGTCCTCAAAAATTTTGGCAAGCGCCGTCGCCATCATGGATTTTCCCAATCCCACCACGTCGCCGATTAACACACCACCCCGTTTGTTCAGATGATGCGCGGCGATCTTCACCGCCGCAATCTGGAAATCGAATAGGGAATCGCCAAAGATTTTGGGAATCTGAAACTCTGCGAGACCGACACGGGCTTCCTGTGCCAAGTGGTAGGCCATCTTGAGGTAAACATGGTAGGGCGGCACCAGTTTCTCCCCGGCCCAGCTTTCGTCGATGATGTCCGCCAACTCTTTCGAGATGTCGATACACCAGCGGTCCCGCCAGCGGTCTTCAAACCAGTTCGCCAGCTTCGTGCAAGCATCGCCGTCCAACACATCGAGGTTGAGTTCGCCTTGCTTGGCAAGCCCCGCCAGAGTGAGATTGCTGCTGCCCAGATAACCCACCGCCGGGTTGATGGGGTTTTGGCGGAAGAGCAGATAAAGCTTTGCGTGCAATGGGTGGCGAAGATAAACCTTCACGTAAAGTTTGTTGGCACGAAGCTGGTTCGAGAGTTGACGGAGGGCGATTTCGTCCTGGTTGGTGGGCACACCGAAAGTCAATTGCTCGCGGAGCTCTTGAGCGATGCGCCGCTTTTCCCGAATAGCGGTTTGATTGTCGAGTAGGTCTTCGTCATCCCCGCCCCGCAGGGATTTTCGTAATTCCTCGCTCGGGGTGATGTGCATACCGATCAACAGTCGGCAAGCGTGGCCGGTTCCTCCGGTCCACCGATCCACGTATTCACTCAAGGGATGCCAGCCCCGCAGGTTGAAATACCCGACGCAAAAGTCGGCCCGCTCGGCGACTTCCAGGGTATCGCGCAACGCTGGAAGCAACGAGGCTTCGATATTGTCGAAAATTCGAGGCATGGATTCCGTGGGACTAGCTTGCGAAGGGAGAGAAACGCGGCCAAGGTCCATGGTCATGGCTTGCATCCTGCAAATGAAGTTTAACAGCCTGTCAGCTTCAAGCTATACAGCGCCGCTATGATATAGATTCGTGTCAAGCGGTCAAAGGGCCGCAAAGCCAAACGGCCAACTCACATCGGCGACAGCTTTGGTAGAGAATGGAGATGGAAAAAATGAAAGGCAATTTCGCTTATATCCCCCGCTACGCTGACATGCCATTTATCACGCTTAGCATTTTAAATCAATCGGTTATATTGGTATTGGCAAGCACTTTTTGATTGAATATTCTGCATTTTATAAATGCGCCACCCAGATAATAAGAAAATCCGACTCACCCCCTCCCCCCATCGGATATACACACCGATAGCCATAAATTATTCTGACTTATTTTGATATTATCATTTGGTTTTCTAATGTTAAAACCAGCCACAGGGTCGATGCAAACATAAATGGCTTTAGGGAAGCGATTTTCATGCGCGGAAACTCTTATCCGCCTTGGTTGATCGAGCATGAAATCCCCCTCTTCGGTCAGAGCGCCCCGCCGTCCGGTTGATGTGCAAAAGTGCCTTATTCCTAGAATCCGATGGTATATCTATAAAGGACTCCATCCAATGGAGCTTAGCGCCAACAATTTCGCCTTTGTCAGAAGAAAGCTTCAAGCCCTTGCCAATCAAGGCTTGTGGCGGTTCCGATGCAATTTTTCATACTCCACGGAATGGAGCTAGCAAGCCCGAAAAATGGGCTGCTACTCCACCCAATGGAGCTATGAACTCCACAGAATGGGGTAGTCATTTTTTCTTGCTGGGCTTTTCAGTGGGTGGCTTCCACTTCAAGTATTTATTGGTCGGCGGTGCCCGACTAATCTCAAGCTCTTCGTCCGCATCCAAGGGCAAATGGGTGAGCCGATAGTAAGTACAAATCCTGCTTCCCATGGGGCCAAGCCCGCCTTGCCGGGTTTTTTCGATGAATCCCTTCTCTTGTAATTCCGCCAAGGCTTTAAATAACGAACTTTCCGCCCAGCCGCGTTTTTCCATTTGCGACGGCACCGCGCAGATTCGCCCGTTATTCCGTCCGTTGTATTGCCTCATCAAGTTGTGCCAAAGCTTGAATGCCACAAAACTCAGGCTGATAAAGGCGGGCGAATCGTTAAGAACATACGGAACCGGATAAAACCGCCCGCAATTTGCCCGGCCCTTGGCTTTTTTGGGAGTGTGCGCCATCAAAGCCACCCTTGGTCATCGGCGCACATTCCCGGCCTCCGCATCCATGCGGACACCACCGGCAATTCCCACTCCGGGCAGAGAAAGGAATGATGAGCGGGCATGGTTATTTGCCCGCGTTCTGCCGTTCCACACAGCGGAAAAATTCCGCCTCATCCACCAGCACGCGCCGTCCCGCACGCTTAAAGGCCGATTTGAAGCCGTTGGTCTCCGCGAAAAAGATCAAATGGCGCAGCCCGCCAATGGGGGGCCAGGGGTGGTATTTGTTCCAGTCGGGAACCGGAATTAGACGGGTAGCAGTGGCAGTCTCGGACATCGCTTAACCTCTCGCATTGTGTTGTACAAACTCCGGCGGTGTCGTGCCGGATTGCGGGTAGGCTAAGGGGCAGGTTCACAGCTATCGGATAGCGGCGATACCTGTGAAATAGGTGTGATTTAGGGCTATGTGGTCCTCTGGTTCCTCAATCTGCTTACGCGATTGGCGAAGGTGGGACGGTCGATGTCATGACAATTTCCCCGCGAATCCTCCCAAACCAGCTTATCCGGTGTGTGGTCCACTATCGTTCCGGTCGCATCGTTTAGCCCCATCTAATTGAATAAGTCGTCGGCGGTAAATGAAGAATCGGTGTTTCTTAAGGCCGCAAGGATCGCGGATTTAAGTCGGTCGGTGCGGGTTCGAGTTTTGCGGACAGTGGTTGCCATCGGCTTTTTGGGGCAGGCAGCAACCAAAGCACTCAGTCTCGGGTGGATTTCATCGCCCAATCCGCGCCCCCTCGCCCATTGGAGCCATTCCAGCGGCGCGGCTTCCTTGAGCGACCGCTCGGCGTGCTGGGTCAATTTCGTGATGCATTCGTTGAGGTCAACGAGCGGAATATTCATGAATGCGGGATTCGTGGGTTTGGCGTTCTCAAAAACCTGAGGATCAACGGAATACATCAGGCACGCGCCTTCTTTGGCGGTCCAATGAGGCAATTCGGCCCAATGTTTCCAATCCACGCTATTCCCCCGATTACGCAGTAATTCCGCCAGTCTCCAAACATAAGGCTCATTCACCGCAGCCTCGCAAGGATCGTGGAAACAAATGACTTGGTGACAGGATAGGGATTTCCTGAGTTTCTTTAGGTCATGCGGCGGATAGCTTGGGTAAACAGATGAGAAAAATTCTCCATAATGCTCCAACAAGGATTCTCCACAATGCGCCAACTCGCCGGGGCTGTAGGGGTTTGAAACAGATTTCCAGGCGATGTGC
>NZ_JBTEKS010000068.1:0-15286 GCF_054333355.1 Methylomagnum sp.
GGCGATACCCTGGCCGCGCTGGTGCTGGAGGCCGGGATGCCGAGCATGTTGCTGGGCGTGGTGTATTGCGACCGCTATCGGCTGGACACGTCGTTCTATGCGATGGTGGTGACGCTGACCACGGCGGTCGCCATGGTGTCGTTGCCGTTTTGGCATGAGCGGGCGGCGGCGTGGCCGTGAGTCTGTGGGTCGGGCTTAGCCCGACCTACGAGCGAAATCACCCGCGCCACGTCGAACGGCCAGCCGATTTCAGTTTCAGAGGTGGACTCCCGCAGTACGGGAATCCTGATGCCGTAGCGCTCGAATAATTCCGGGTCGTCGGCAATATCGACTTTCTCGAACGGTAGCGTCAAGCCGGACGCACGCGCCGCTTCGTGCAATATCGCTTCGGCTTGCTCGCAGAGATGGCAGCCGAGGGTGCCGTATAGGGTTAGGTGGATCACTGGCAAACCTTTACGCCGCCAACTCCCGCACCACCTCGGGATGTCTGCCGGCAATCGCAATCACCGTACTCGCCGCGCCGGTGGGCTGTCCCTCGCCCTGTTCCCATTGCTGCAAAATGGGCACCGAAACCCCCAGCAATCCCGCGAAGGCCGCTTGCGATAAACCTGTTTTAAAGCGCACCGCCGCCAAGGGTGATTCCACAAACCTACCATCGCCGGTCCGGGTCAAGATTCGGCCCACTTCGCCGCGCTTAATTTGTTCCAAAGCCTCGCGCAACTCCGCTTCCAAATCGCGCCCGGCATCGCGCTCCAGAATTTCCTGCTCAGATAATCTCGACATGTTCGGCAATCTCCCGCATGGCATTCAAAGTAACCGGCGAAATATTTTCACGGGCGCTCTTGGCATAAACGGTCAGCAACCAAATACGGCCCCGACCGTCTTGCACATAATAAATCACCCGCACCCCGCCGCGTTTTCCCATACCGGCGCGACTCCAACGCAGCTTTCGCACGCCACCCGTCGCGGGCACGACATCCCCCACTTTCGGGTTTTCCAGTAAAAAGCTCTGCAAATCGACAAACTGGTCATCCGAAAAATAATCCTCGCGGTAACGGCTAAACGAGGACAACTCGATAAATTGGTACATAGCCAAGGAGTATCTCGTCTGACCAAACTGCTAATGACCAAATAGTCGGCAAACTAAATCGCTGACTTGCTCGCTTAATTACTCCGGCTCATACGCCAACACAGGCGCCAACCACCGCTCCACCTCCCGTAATTCCAGCCCCTTGCGGCGGGCGTAATCCTCCATCTGATCCCGATTCAACTTGCCCACGTTGAAATAGCGCGACGCCGGGTGGGAGAAATACCAGCCACTCACCGACGAAGCCGGATACATGGCGAAGGATTCGGTCAAGGTAATGTCGGTATTGGCTTCCGCGTCCAATAACTGGAATAAGGTGGCTTTCTCGGTATGGTCCGGGCAGGCCGGATAACCAGGGGCCGGACGAATCCCCCGATAATCCTCGTTAATCAGTTGGGCATTATTCAAATGCTCATCCGCCACATAGCCCCAGAATTCCGTCCGCACCCGCCGATGCAGGCACTCGGCGAAGGCTTCCGCCAGCCGGTCGGCCAGCGCCTTGAGCATGATGCTGCTGTAATCGTCGTGCTGGGCGGCGAAGCGGTCCAAATGCGCCTCGATGCCTTCCCCGGCGGTGACGGCGAACGCGCCGACATAATCCGCGACGCCCGCCTCCGCCGGGGCCACGAAATCCGCCAGCGAGTAATTGGGCTGACCCGGCGGCTTCACGGCTTGCTGACGAAGGTGATGCAGCACGGCCAGGGTTTGGGCGCGGGTTTCGTCGGCGTAGACGACCACGTCATCGCCCACGCGGGCGGCGGGGAAGAAGCCAATCACGGCGCGGGCCTTGAGCCAGTTTTCTTCCACCAAGGTTTCCAGCATGGCATTGGCGTCGGCGAATAGCTGCCGGGCCTGCTCACCGACAACCTCATCATTGAAAATCTTCGGATAGCTGCCGGCCAGTTCCCAGGTGTGGAAGAACGGCGTCCAGTCGATGTACTCGACCAGTTCCCGCAGCGGGTAGCCGTCGAACACCCGCAGCCCGGTGAAGATCGGTTTGGGCGGGGTGTAATGGACCCAATCGCCGTGCAGGCCATTGGCTCGCGCCGCCGCTAGTTCGTGCATGGGCGCTTGGGCTTTGCGGCCCCCGTGGCGCTGGCGCACGTCTTCATATTCGGCGCGGATTTTGGCGACGTAATCGTCCTTCAAATCATCACTCAACAGGCTACCCGCCACACCTACCGCACGGGAGGCATCGGTGACGTAGACGGTCGGCGCGTGGTAATTCGGCTCAATCTTCACCGCCGTGTGAGCGCGGGAGGTGGTCGCGCCGCCGATCATCAGCGGGATGTCGAATTTCAGGCGCTCCATTTCCTTGGCGACGTGGACCATCTCATCCAGCGACGGCGTGATGAGTCCCGACAAGCCGATGATGTCCACCTTATGTTCGCGGGCGGCGTCGAGAATCTTGTCGCAGGGCTGCATTACCCCTAAGTCCACCACGTCGAAGCCGTTGCATTGCAGCACCACGCCGACGATGTTCTTGCCGATGTCGTGGACATCGCCCTTCACCGTTGCCATGAGAATCTTGCCGTTGGACTTGGGCGAAGGGTTGTTGGCCTTTTCCTCTTCCATATAAGGCATGAGGTAGGCCACCGATTTCTTCATCACGCGGGCCGATTTCACCACCTGCGGCAGGAACATCTTGCCCGCGCCGAATAGGTCGCCGACCACGTTCATGCCGTCCATCAACGGGCCTTCGATGACGTGCAGCGGGCGCTCGAAGGACTGGCGGGCTTCTTCGGTGTCGGTCTCGATGAACTCGTCGATGCCCTTCACCAGCGCATGTGCCAGCCGCTGCGCCACCGGCCAGGAGCGCCACGCCTGATCCTCCTTCTTCTCCACCGGGCCACCTTCGCCCCGGTATTTGTCGGCGATGGCGAGCAGCCGTTCGGTGGCTTCCGGCGTGCGGGCCAGGATCACGTCTTCGATCACGTCGCGCAGTTCTTCGGGGATGTCCTCGTAGATGGCGAGCTGCCCGGCGTTGACGATGCCCATATCCATGCCGTTCTTGATGGCGTGGTACAGGAACACGGCATGGATGGCTTCGCGCACCGGGTTGTTGCCCCGGAACGAGAACGACACGTTGGACACGCCGCCGGAAATCAGCGCGTGGGGCAGGCTGTCCTTGATGGTCTTGACGGCCTCGATGAAATCCAGGCCGTAGCGGTTGTGTTCCTCGATGCCGGTGGCGACGGCGAAGATGTTGGGGTCGAAGATGATGTCTTCGGGCGGGAAGTCCAGTTTCTCGGTCAGCAGCTTGTAGGCGCGGGCGCAGATTTCCACCTTGCGCTCCACGGTGTCGGCCTGGCCCACCTCGTCGAAGGCCATGACGATGACCGCCGCGCCGTAGCGCCGCACCAGCTTGGCGTGGTGCAGGAAGGCTTCCTCGCCTTCCTTCATGGAGATGGAATTGACGATGCCCTTGCCTTGCAGGCATTTGAGACCGGCTTCGAGGATGTCCCATTTGGAGGAATCGAGCATCACCGGCACGCGGGCGATGTCCGGTTCGGAGGCGATGAGGTTGAGGAAGCGGACCATCGCGCCCTTGGAATCCAACATGCCCTCGTCCATGTTGATGTCGATGACCTGGGCGCCGCTCTCGACTTGCGAGCGGGCCACGTCCAGGGCGGCTTCGTATTTTTCCTCGCGGATGAGGCGACGGAAGGCGGCGGAGCCGGTGACGTTAGTGCGTTCGCCGACGTTCACGAATAGGGAGTCCGGGCCGATGTTGAAGGGTTCCAAGCCAGACAAGCGGCATTGCGGTTCGATGACCGGCACGCGGCGCGGCGGGAAATGTTCCAGCGCGTCGTGGACGGCTTTGATCACCGCCGGACTGGTGCCGCAGCAACCGCCGACGATGTTGAGGAAACCTTGCTCGGCCCATTCGCGGATTTCCTTCGCCATGGCTTCCGGCGTCTCGTCGTAGCCGCCGAATTCGTTGGGCAACCCGGCGTTCGGGTGGGCGGAAACGTGGGTGTCGGCGATGCGGGAAAGCTCTTCGATGTGCTGGCGTAAATCCTTAGCCCCCAACGCGCAGTTGAAGCCGAAGGACACCGGCTGGGCGTGCTTAAGCGAATTCCAGAACGCCTCGACGGTTTGGCCGGACAGGGTGCGGCCCGAGGCATCGGTGATGGTGCCGGAGATCATCACCGGCAGCCGGACGCCGTGGTCTTCGCACCATTTTTCCACCGCGAACACGGCGGCCTTGGCGTTGAGGGTATCGAACACGGTTTCGATCAGGATCAAATCGGCCCCGCCTTCCACCAAGCCGCCGATGGCTTCCACGTAGCCGTCCACCAGCTCGTCGAAATGCACATTGCGGTAGCCGGGGTCGTTCACGTCCGGCGAAATGGAGCAGGTGCGGCTGGTCGGCCCCAACACGCCCGCCACGAAGCGGGGCCGATCCGGCGTCTTGGCTTCCATGGCGTCGCAGGCTTCACGGGCGACGCGGGCGGCGGCGACGTTGAGTTCGTAGACCAGTTCCTCCATGCCGTAGTCGGCCATGCTGACGCGGGTGGAGTTGAAGGAGCAGGTTTCGAGGATGTCAGCCCCCGCTTCTAAATAAGCGTCGTGGATGGCCCGGATGATGTCGGGCTGGGTGAGGCAGAGCAGGTCGTTGTTGCCCTTCAAGTCGCTGGGCCAATCGGCGAAGCGCTGTCCCCGATAATCGGCCTCGCCCAATTCATAGGTTTGGATCATGGTGCCCATGGCCCCGTCGAGGAACAGGATGCGTTCGGACAGCAGGCGTTGGAACAGGGCGGTGCGGGCGGCGTAGTCGATCATGGTGGGGATTTGGCGTGTATGGGGGGAAAGGGTGGGTATTTTAGTGGGTGTGGGGGGGTGGGGAAAGGCGCGTTGATACAGCGGCGGTGATGTCGCCGGGTTTGCTTCGACCTGTCATACAATCAAGGCCGCTTTCCCTATCGTTCCCACGGTCTCCGTGAGAAGGCCGCGTAAGCTCGCCCCAGCGCGCCGTGATATTTCGCGACGCGGGAACCCTTCGGCTGCGCTCAGGACAGGCGTCCGACGGATGCGTTCCTACACTGAGCGTGGGAATGATCAAAACAGCTAAATTTTAGGAGCAACATCATGAATACCGCTGATTTGATTTATCAGGAAGCTCAAACCTTGCCCGAGAGTTTGGCGGGCGAAGTATTGGATTTTATTGGTTTTTTGAAAACCCGCCATTCTGACATGGTGAAAAAAGAAACCGACGAGCTTGCTGAGTTAGAAGAGTTCTTTGCGCCTTATCTCCGAGATTTGTCGGATTTTCATTTTGATCGGGAGGAAGCCAATGAGCGCTGAGTTTATCGACAGCAATGTTGTTATTTACAGCGTCGATAAAGACGCGGTAAAGCGGCGTAAGGCTTTGGCGATACTTAAAAGACAGCCTGTTATTTCGGTGCAGGTGATGAACGAAACAGCCAATACCCTGCGCCGCAAACTTGGTTTCGAGATTCCTCAGATACAGCAGATTTTAACCAAGCTCATTCAGCAATGCCGGCTCTATCCGTTAGCGCCTTCCACGGTATTTTCGGCGCTCAAACTTGCCGAGCGATATGGTTTCTCGCATTATGATTGCGTGATTGTCGCGGCAGCGCTGGAGGCCGGATGTGATACCCTTTATAGTGAGGATATGCAGGATGGGCAGGTTATTGAGGGGCGGTTGCGGGTGGTTAATCCGTTTCGGTGATGTCCCACGCTCCCGATAAGAATTCAAATATATCCTAATCGCTAATTTCCTATCCAATTAAACGATAAACAACAATAACCGGGGGGGCCGGATGGCCGAATCTCAATTTAAGTTCGATGTTTTTCTGAGCCACAACATTAATGTGGTGAAGAACTGATTCGGCCCGCTGATCGATCAATCACACACCGCCCCACTCCGCAACGTGAATATTCACTCCGCTCCGCTATTGATGCGTTAGCGGAAATATGTCACAAATTGCGCCGTGATTTATTACGTTGCTTTTATGGGGAGTGCGCCATGCCTATCAATCGTGTCAATGCTGAAATCTCTCCGGCACAAGCCGACGCCATCCGTGCGGCCTTGGCTTCGTTGCGGGAGAACCTGCCGTTCTTGATCGACCTGACGCCGGATGAGCGTCAGGGGATGTTGAAGTTTGGGGAGAAGAACCGTTCTTTTGTGGCGAAAGCCTTGGCCGTGGCCGACCAGAACCCGGATATTTTGCCGCGTGGTTTCAATGTGGATGAGATGAAGGCGGATGTGAGGCTGGTGGAGGATTTGTATCCGTTGCTGCACACCGTGCAGGATTTGCTGGGGAAGCTTGAGGATACGTATTTCGCCGCAGGTAGCGAGGCTTATGCGGCGGCGTTGTTGGTTTATCAGTACGCGAAGGCGGCGAATGTGGCGACGGGTGCCTTGGAGGATGCGCTGGATGATTTGGGGCGCCGGTTTGCTCGACGGACCAAGGCCACGGGTGCGACGGGGAATGGGGGAGGTTCGGGGGCGTAGGGGGAAGGGTTCGGCGATGGGGGCGGGGGGTTCACGGTTCGAGGTTGGGAGGTTGAGGCGTGAACCTGTGGGGATTCAGGGATGAACCTTTTGCCTATGACGGTTGGGCTTTTAGGGATGGGGGATGGACCGGCGAGGGTTCGGGGATGAACCCTTTACCTTTGACGGTTGAGCTTATTTGGATGCGCGATGGACCGGCGAGGGTGGAACGGTGGGCCTGTCTGGGATGAGGGCTGAACCTTGGGGGATGGGCGATGAACCCTTGGGGGTTGAGGGGTGATCGTTTGGGGATGGAATCCGGTAGGCTGGGTTGAGGCACGAAACCCAGCTTATGTGTTCATTGTGGGGCTGGGTTTCGTGCCTTAACCTAGCCTATGGTTCTATTTCTTAAGGTTTTTGATAAAGCAACGTTTACCAGTTATATCAAAATAAAGGTGTAATCCATTGGTCTGGTTAAACTCTAATAACGAAGTTTTTAGTAGTAAGTTTCTCCCAAAAACAATTTGGGATTCAGAAATTATGTATTTGCCTGTCCCTTTGAGCGGCGCTCATCGTTCTGCCCTCGAGTCTAACGATTGGATGGAAATTTATCTTTCTGGAATTGAAGAAAAAGGCATTAAAGGAGGACCATCAGAAGAGGAAGCAAAGCAACATTTTATTCATCGTTTCCTTAATTCTGCTGCACGGGCACAGTGGGTTTGTGCCGACCCGAAAGATAAAAATTGCCATATAAGAGATATGATTTTTGATCAATTGGCTGATGGAAAATTATTTTTGCTTGATATTGCTTGCGGTAATGGCGCTGGAACTCTCGCAATTCTCAGTTTAATTTGCGAGCTTCGGGCGTCGAAGCGCATACCAAAACTGCCTGTTAACGTTTTTATATTGGGAGTTGACTATTCATCGGCAGCGCTGTTGCTATATCAAAAGTCATTAGTTCAAATTTCCCCATGGCTTGAAAGTAGTGGGATAAATGTTACCTTAGAGAGCGTGCCTTGCGATCTTAAAGTGCCAGGAGATTTTGACGAATCATTGGATTTCTTTTTTAATGAAGCAAATAAGAATGGATCGAATCGATTTTTGTGCGTTATTTCAGCTATTACTGGTATAAAAAAAGATGGGTTAGAGGAGCTGCATGACTCTTTAAAATTGGCTGCCATTAGATTGAGTCATAAAGGTAAAAATAGCTCTTGGCTTTGGATTGAGCCATCTATTAATAAGCCATGGCTTTTTAAGCTCATCAATTCGATTGCGTTTATACTTAAAAAAATAGCTCATAAATTTGTTAAAAAAGGGGAAGGATATAATATTGAAGGAGATGTTCCATCAATTCCAGACCCTGTTAGCCAAAAATTTGACTGGCTAGATCCACACAAGTCAAAGAAGGTACTGAGTTGGGTAATGGTAATGGCTTTCAGAGGCAATTGAACACATGGCTTATAAAGATGAAATGTTGCTTGTTCGAGCTTTAAACGCAACTCGACATGGTTACTTCCCTACTTACTTGGGGCTTCATCTTATCGGAGATCAATTGCCGAGTGGGCAAAATAGATATTTAGAGCGCACTATACTAAGACGATTGGCTTCTAGAGATTTGTGGAGATTTAAACGGTTTGCTCTTTATAAAGGATCAACACGCGATAATGAAAAATTATCTCACGACTACCGTGATTGCCTTGCACCTAGCTCGTTCACAGCGGTTGCCGAGGCGTTTATTTTAGCGCGTTTATCTAGCGATCCTGCCTTTAAAGTTTCTGATCGGGTATATAGCTATCTTTGGCCTAAAACACCTTATTCAGGTGGAAACTACCAGTTTTTTGCTGAAGGTTATAAGCGGCGAAACTTAGAAATATACGAAGCTCTTTCTAAGACAGATACGGTGGCAATAGTAGTTGATATAAAAAATTTTTATCCATCAGTTGATAAGGAACAGATTCTATCTCTGCTAGAAGAGAGGCTTGCTAAAGCAGGACAGGAACTTCAAGATATTAGAGACGCCATCATTGGCTTCTATTGTCAATTAATGTCCGCCAGTGTTAAAGGTATTCCAATAGGTCCGGCATGTGGGCACCTTCTGGGGCATCTTGTATTAGGTGGGGTTGATAGGGAACTTACAGAAAAATTTAAGACCAATTATTTTCGCTATGTGGATGACATTGTTGTCGTTTGCAGCGTCTTAGAAAAAAACGCTGTCCAGAAAATTATTGAAAATAATCTGAGTGGTTACGGTTTTTCTGCCAACCTAGACAAGATAGCCGTATTAAATAGGGAGGAATGGGAGCGATATATAATCCGAGATGACGTTTCGTCGGATGATGATTTTAGAGCCTTTACGAATGATCTTACTATTTATTTGGCGTTCCATCCGCAACGAGCAAATATAATTAAGGATATGTTCTTTCAGAATGGGCTTGCTATCCCAGTAAGCCGCCTACTTGCACGATCATCTTATTCTCGTTTTCGCCGTTACTTTATTCGTCAGTTAAAATTACCTTTGAAGATTTTTCATGCGGCTTCGGTATGGCTTTCAAAAGACGAGGATTTTTTGAAGCGATGCCTTCGATTAAAGCATACTTATGAAAGGGTTTTGCTAGAACGTCTTGCCGAGCCAGTGGAACAAGAACCAAGCCTTCGGAGATGGCAAATTCAGCGAATTAGGCGCGTTTTGAACACACTATTTTATCTGCGAGATTTTAATGAGTGGCAAGAAAATAACTGGCAATTCTCCAAGTTGCCTGAATTAATTGAGCAACAGGCATTAGCTGAAGCGTTGGGAACTGGCGTTGTGAATCCTATTCTTCCTTTTTATGGAAGAGGTGCTTCAGCATTCTCCGAAATATGGAGTGAGTATCGTCAATCGGCGGCTTCCTTTTTCTGGCCTGATAAAGGCTTGATAGAAGCTGAAATTGAAAGCTTGACTACATTACGCCTATATAATGTTATCAAGGCTGATTCTATGCAAATTTCTGGGAACCTGCCTGATTCCCGTTTAATGAAGATAGTAAATCAGACAACTATCACGCAAAGAAGTATACCTGACTTGTCATTCGATGATGAGTCTGAATCCCTACGACTTGGCGTTAGTAATTTAGAACTATCCCGGTTGGCACGCACTAGATATTCTCTTTCAGAAGGCACCGCGCTTGAAGCGCTAACTCTAACGGGCGCTGAGTATTTAAGCTAATTCCGTAGTCCGAGTAGGCGGGGTTGAATCTTTGCGAAAACCCAACTTATCTGGTCGGCGGAATGCTGGGTTTCGTACCTCAACCCAGGACCATAAGATGCGCTGAGGAACGAAGCGCATCATTCAGTTAATTGTGGATGCGCCTCCTTCGTCGGCACATCCTATGCGGGCTGAGAGAGAAAATATAAGGACAACCGCCAAACCTCTTCACCGGCGAAAAGCTCGACGCCCCGGCGGTGTGGCGGGTGAGGGATGGGTTTTTCGGGCGATAATCGTGGCTTAGAAAAGACATCATCCGTCGGAGGAATCCTAATGAATCCCCACCACACCATTCCCCAAGCTACCCCACCCACCGCCCACATCGACATCCCCCAAAACATCCTCGACTCCGCCCGCCTGAGCGTGGACGGCATGAAGCTGGAACTCGCCGTCGCCCTATACGCCCAAGGTCGCCTAGGTATCGGCAAGGCGCGGGAACTGGCCGGATTATCCCTATGGGAATTCCGCCAAATCCTCGCCTCCCGCAAGATTCCCCCGCACTACGACACGGAAGACTTGGCCGAAGACTTGGCAAATCTACGGGCCTTGGGTGAAAACCTGTGAGTTTGGTAATCAGCGATACTTCACCCCTGACTAATCTGGCCGCCAAATGCTGGGTTTCGTACCTCAACCCAGCCTACAAGAATAGGTATGCGTAGCTATATTCGCGCCCGAATTAAAGGCGGCTGCTATTTCTTCACAGTGAATCTGGCGGCGCGGCAATGACTTATTGATTCGCCATATCGAAGACTTGCGGACGGCATTCCGGGAAACGCGGCGAGACCATCCATTCTCATTGGATGGCGCGGTGATTCTCCCGGATTATTTGCATTGCTTGTGGCGCTTGCCACCGGATGACGATGATTTTCCCACCCGCTGGTGGCTAATCAAATCACGCTTCTCTCAAAGAATTGAGACTGGCGGACGGGTCTCAGCATCCCGCCAGAAAAAGCCGAAAGGGGAATCTGGCAGCGCCGGTATTGGGAACATGCGATTCGAGACGAACGGGATTATCAAAAGCACTTGGACTACATCCACTATAATCCCGTGAAGCACGGCTTTGCGCGTGCCGCTAAGGACTGGCCGTATTCCACATTCAATGCCTATGTGGGGCGGGGTACCTATTCAATTGAGTGGTCAGCTCCACAGGAAACCAGGAAGCTTGCGCTGGACTAAGCCAGTAACCAGTAGGCTGGGTTGAGGTACGAAACCCAGCCCCACGAGATACCCTAATCCGCCGCCAAATCATCTTCACAAGCGAAAAGCTCGACGCCCCGGCGGTGTGGCGGGTCAGGGATGGATTTTTCGGGCGGTAAGGTAGGGCGGGCCAACCCCACCCGCCACACATGAAAAAGTCTGTTGATCTTTCAACAGCCCCCCGCTCTGCCCCATTTTGGGTCTTCACGGGCATAATAAGTCGCCCCGAAGCTGTTCAATAACCCGTGGCGGGTCTTCCGCCGGGGTTCTTAAACCGCTTCGCGAGTGACCTTCAACCCGAATGAGCCGAGGAGCCATGTCCGCCATCCACCATGCTTTGGTCCTGAATCTACACCAGCCACCCGGCAACCTGGAACACCTGCTCGCCGAGCAGCCCTGGGAAGCCCGTGAAATCCTCTACGCCTACGACCGCATCCCACGGTTCCTATGGGGCTACGAGGACGTGGCGCGGGTGCATCTGTCGATGTCCGGCACCCTGCTGGAAACCCTGTCCAGCCCCGGCTTTCAGTCCAACGTGTACGGCCTCGTCGATTGTGGTTCCATGCTCTGGCATCTCCAGAACGAACGCATCGTCGATATTCTCGGCACCGGCTACTACCACCCCGTGTTCCCGCTCATCCCCGAAGCCGACCGCCCCGAGCATCTTTCCCGCTGGCAGGGCATCGCCCAGCACTTGTTCTGGCGCAACCAGTTCCAAGGCTTCTGGCCACCGGAAATGGGCTTCTCCATGGAACTCATCCCGCTCCTCAAGCGCTTCGGCTACCAATTCGTCATCGTGGACAGCGAGCATGTCGAGCCGGTCACGCCCATGACTTGGCATGAACTCCGCTACCGCCCGCACATCGCCCGCTATGAGGACGACGAAATCATCGTCGTCGTCCGCGACCGCGACCTGTCCGACGCCCAGGAATCCGGCATGGATTACATCTGGTTCGTGAAGGAAGTGGTGCAGCGCACCCAGCATTGCGATTTCGAGCCGCTGGTCACGACCTGCACCGATGGAGAGAACGGCGGCTTGTACCTCAACACCAACAACGACGTGAATTTCTGGGGTTCGTTCTACAAGGACTTGCTGGAGGAGTCCCGCAAGAACGGCCTGATTTGTCCGACCTTCATCAAAGATTATCTGGACAAACACGGCGCCCATGGCGAGGTCCGGGTGAAGACCGGCGCCTGGAACACCGGCTGGCACCATGGCCGTGATTTTCTGCAATGGACCGGCTCGGACATGCAGAAGCAATCCCTGGCCCGCGTCAAGGCCGTTAGCGACGCGGTCCACGAGGCAATGCAGGAAGCCACCGACCGGGAATTGGGCGATCAAGAGCGGAAGGAATTGGAGGAAGTTCACTGGCGGCTGCTGCGGGCCGAGACCAGTTGCAATTTCTACTGGGGCGAGGATTGGGTCCACCGCGCCCACACCGACCTGGACGCCGCCGAGGCCACCTTGCAGCGGTTCCGCGCCAAGAAATATTGCCTGAACGGCGATCCCGGCTGGCATATGGATTGATCCGCGAGGCGGCAATTCCAACCAAAAAAGGTCGCGTCGGCGGCCTTTTTGATATCCGGGCAAAGAATGAGCATTTCTCGACCGTCGCTGACTCCCCCGACCGAGCGCGATGTATGGATAATTCAACTGGCGAAGTGACATTCTGCTCCCCCTCCCTGCGGGAGAGGGTTGGGGTGAGGGCGATCAATGAAACTTTTCCTCCACCGCCATCTATGAAAATCCTGCCCAATTTATCCAGCGCTCGTCTCCGGTCTTTTTTCACGAATCCAAGCGCTATTTAGTCGCTGTCGCCTCGACAATTATTGGCCTTCCGCAAGGCGATTATTCCCCGCAAATACCCTTTCCATTGCGGGTGAATTTATATCCTTTTGCCCCTACACTTCCCCACAACGCTAGCCGGAATGGCTGTGGCCGTTTCAAACACAAAGCCGGTCGCCCGTTCACGGGCCGTCCTCGGATTTTGGCTCAACACGCTGGAAAACCAACAGGCGTAAGGAATTCAGCCGACGGCTGATCCCCTGCCACGGGATCCAGGGCCGTTCAATGCTCCGATTCGGGCCGTTCGCCCTGAGGTATCGAAGGGTGAATAGCCCGAATCGGCTGGGGGTTCCGTTCATGCTTCGATACCTCAACACGAGCGGAACCCCCAGCATTGAACGACCCTGCCACGGGATCGCCCACTTAAGGATTCTTGGAGAATGCTCATGAAAACCAATCAAGCCCTGGCCTATATCCGCCAACTTTGTTGTCTGGGGCTGAGCCAGGAAGCCATGATCGGCGAGTTTCTGCGGGCCGTGAAGTCGGCTATCCCGTCCTCGTCCAATGTTTATGTCGGACTGGGCGAAAACCGTTACCCCAATCATGTCATACCGGAATACGTGATACCCGAGGTGCTGGATGTTTTCATCCAGAACACCGCCGAGGTTTTGACGCCTGAAATGGTTAGGAAAAACCTTTCCTGGTTCAGTTATCAAGCGGTATTGGATGACCCAGGCATTATCTGGAAAAACTTTTATCGTGGCGATTTTTTCAATCTGGTGTGGCGTCCTTACGACCAATATCACTGTATTCAGGCCTTGCTCCGGGCGGATGGGGCCGAGCGCGGTTTTGTGCATTTGTTCCGGTCCCGCTCACAGCCTGGGTTTTCAGTGGAAGAGAAAAACCTATTCGCGCATTTGTTGCCCTATGTGGAACACGGCTTGACGGCAGCGCCGGTTGAGCAGGCCGATCATAGCGGCGGCGAATTCGGGATGTTTGTCATGGATTCGAAAGGGGGGTTGATTTTCGTCAGCGAAACCGCCAGAAACCTGTTGCGGCTGGCGAGATACCCCCATTTCCCGACCGGGACAGGCATTTCCTCAGGAGTATTGGAAATCCCGCCCGCGCTAAGCCGGCTTTGTCACAGCTTGGATGGGATATTCCGGGGCGAGGATAAAGCTCCGCCGGAATTCATCCATACCAATGCGCGGGGCCGGTTCGTGTTCCGCGCCCAATGGCTGGACCCCATGAACCGCGAGCCGGGCGGCTTAATGGGCGTGACCGTCGAGCATCAAGAGCCGACCTCGCTCCGCTTGCTGCGGCGGATCGGCGAGTTGCCCCTGTCACCGGGCCAGATGGATGTGTGCCTGTTGCTGGCGCAGGGCCATGCCCACGAAATCATCGGCCAGCGCTTGAATATCAAGCTGACCACCGTCCGGGACCATGTCCGCAAAATCTACGACAAGCTGGGTATTCGCCAGCGCGAGGATTTATTGGATTTATTGGGTAATCGTGCCGGGATTCCCCGGTAAAAATAACCGCCATTCCGGAAAGGGAGGTGGGCTTAATTGGTTGACAGCAACACTGTCGGAGCGCGGGCCTCTGGCCCGCGAGCGGGCGAGAGGCCCGCGCTCCCAACGGGATAAATCAATTAAGCCCACCACCCCGGAAAGCTCCTATGGGGAGTTTGGTGCGCCAACGCGGATATTTATGACCCAGTCACCAACGCCTGGACCCCCGCCGCCAGTCTCGCTAACGCCCGCTCCGGCCACACCGCCACCTTGCCACGGGATGGGCGTGTTCTGGTAGCAGGCGGAAACAAATCCAACGCGGCCTCCTATGACAGCTATACCAGTATTTGGGCCGGTGGTTCCCTGCATACGGAGGCTCTGGTGTCAGCGCCTTGGGAGCTTTCATCGACGCGATTGCGGACTGGTCGCTGGCCTCGGGGGGGCTGACCCTGTTGCTCGGCGAGACTTATACGGGCAGCTTCCCGGCCACGGGATTGGCGAGCTTCGCCATCAACCCGGACGCCGAAGCGGGCGGTCTTCCTGTGTCTGGGTTGATCTATCTGGATTACGAGCTGATTAATTATGATTCGACCGTGGATGCGGGCACTCTGACCGCCCAGTACAGCGGCCAAAACGCTTTGGCCTCGGTAACGGTCCAGGCGTTCGTGCCTGCGCCGGGGGCGGCGGCTCTTCTGGTTCTAGGCTTGGTGGGTTTGGTGGGGGACCGGGCAAGGAAACGGCGCTAGTGGCCTAAGCGCGTTTAATTTACGGGTAAAGCCGTCTAAGCTTGATGTGCGTGTCGTGGGTCGTGAAGCGCCAGTTCACGGTGTGACGCTTGAAAAGGTGGAAATTCCCGTTCATTAAGCAAGTTAAAACTTGGGAAAACTGGTGAGTGTCGACGGCAGCTTATATCCGAGCGGGGGACTCGGAGATGAGTGGCGGGCCACCGCCGACAACCCAATTATACGCAACGAGTTTGCGCGTAATATGGAATTTGTCA
>NZ_JBTEKS010000069.1:0-15180 GCF_054333355.1 Methylomagnum sp.
CGAGTCGGCCTTTTTCGCTGCCGTGCACTCATGTTGAAAACGCTCTAATACCTTATGGAAATGGCGGCACGAACGGCTCGACGCCTTCGCATTCCGCCTCGGGATGGTGCCTTTTGACCAGCGCTTCCACCTCCTCCACGCGCTCCTTGGGCGTATCCACCATGACCAGCAATTCACCCCGCTCCAGCGCGGCCTCGTAATCCCTAACGCGGCGATTGCCGACGCTCGCGCCAATCAAACTGGACCACCAAGCGCCGAGGCCCGCGCCGGCCAGGGATATCGCCAGCACCGCGCCACCGCCCAGCACCAGTCCCGTGGGCAAGGCCACGGCCACCAGCCCGGCCATCATGCCGGTCATGCCGCCGATGGCGGCGCCCTGTTCCAGTGCGGGCAGGAAATCAGTCTTTTGTAGGAACGTGGCCTCGGGCAAATTTTCGAGCGGGGTGTCCCGTTTGGCGAGGACGTGGACATGCCGCTCTTCCACGCCCGCCAATAACAGTTCGGCCACGATCTGGTGGGTCGTCTCGATGTTCGGGACCAAGAAATGGATGCGCTTCATCATGATTCCACCTCCACGGAGTTCGGACCCGCCCTAAAGACGCCGCAGGTTGCGGGCGGGGCGCGGCCAATGTCCTATTGGACCGTTCCCCAGCGCCGGATGTTCTTTAGGTGATGTGGGGGAGCGGAAACTGGAGTCCAAAGCAAGCGTTGGACTCCAGCGTCGCAGGGCGGGCGCGGGATGTTCAGGCGGGTTCCCGCATGGCCCGCATCAAGCGCTCCACCGCCTCGACCAAGCGGGCGATGCGCGGATCGTCCGGGGCGATGGCGCCGGTTTTGGCTTGGCGCTCCACTTCGATGGCGGCTGCCGTGACCTCCGGCGCGAAGAAATGGCCCGCCATGCCTTTCAGCAAATGGGCGATTTGGCGGATGGTCTCGGCGGGCTGATTCAGCGCGGGCGTCAATTCGAGGATTCGCGCTGCCGCCTCGTCGATGAACGAGGTCTTCAATTCTTCCAGTAGCTCCACATCGCCAGCCAGCCGTTCCAAGGTGGTTGCCGCATCCCAGACCGAATTCGCGCTGGGACTGGCGGCGAGTGGGGCGGTCACGGGCGGTGCGGCGGAAGGCAGCCACCGCGATAGCATGTGGGCCAGCCCATCCAGCATGAACGGCTTGGCGAGATGGCCGTCCATCCCCGCGCCCAGGCATTTTTCCCGCTCGCCTTCCAGGGCGTTGGCGGTCAAGGCCACGATGGGAAGGCGCGACCGGCCCAAGGCGCTCTCCCGCGCCCGCCAAGCGCGGGTGGCGGCGTAGCCATCCAAATTCGGCATCTGGCAGTCCATGAACGCCAGGTCGTAAGCGTTCCGTTCGAGTTTCGCCAGCGCGTCCTGGCCGTCGGCCACCAGGTCCACGCTGACCTCGAATTGCTCCAACATTTTCAGCGCGACCTTTTGATTCACCACGTTGTCCTCGGCCAGCAGGATTCGGCGGCCGGCGAACCTGGGCAATGATTGCGCGGGCTTCGGCGCGGTCTCCGGAGCCTTGCCCCAGCCCTCGTCGAGCGCCGACACCAAGGCGTCGAACAAATAGGACGGCCGCACCGGCTTGGTCAGGGTGCGGCCAATGCCCGCGTCGGCGCATTGTTTGTCATTGACCGCGCCGCCCGAACTAAGTAGCACCCGGGGCAGGCGGTCGAAGCGTTCGTCCTGGCTTAAGATGCGCCCCAGCATCAGGCCGTCGATCTCCGGCATTTGCATGTCCAGAATGGCCAAGTCGAAGGGCCGCCGGTCCCGGTGCGCCGCCAACAGTATCTCCATGGCCTCCAGGGCATGACTGGCGGCTTCCACCTCTGCGCTCCAGTCCATCAGGAAGCGCTTCAGAATGTGCCGGTTGGTGGCGTTGTCGTCCACGATCAATATCCGCCGCCCGGGCAGGCTCCGGGCTTGGTCGGCCATCTGGGCGGGGCGCGTTTCCAGCTTGGCGGTGAGCCGGAAGGCCGAGCCGCCGCCCGGCTGGTTCTCCACCTTGATCATGCCGCCCATGGCCTCGACGATGCTCTTGGCGATGGAGAGACCCAGCCCGGTGCCGCCAAACCGCCGCGTGGTGGCGCCGTCGGCTTGTTCGAACGGACGGAACAGCCGGGCCAGGGCGTCATCGGGAATGCCGATGCCGGTATCCCTCACGTCCACCCGCAGCAGGATGTGCTTCTCGTCAAGGGCCACGCTGTCGGCCTCGACGGACACCTCGCCCCGTGCGGTAAACTTGATGGCGTTGCCAATCAGGTTGTTCAACACTTGGCGCAGCCGCATGGGATCGCCGGCCACCCGGGCGGGGATGTCCGAATCCACGAAGCAGTTGAAATCCAGCCCCTTGGCATGGGCGGAACCCGCCAGCAACAGGCTGGTTTCCTCGATCAACGTCCGCAGGTTGAAATCGGTGTGGTCCAGTTCCAGCTTGCCCGCCTCGATCTTGGAGAAGTCCAGAATCTCGTTGATGATCCTCAGCAGCGTCTCCGCCGAACCCGCCGCCGTCTCGGCGCATTCCCGCTGCTGGGCGGTGAGCGGCGTGCGGCACAAGAGTTCCAGCATCCCCAGCACGCCGTTCATGGGGGTGCGTATCTCGTGGCTCATGTTGGCGAGGAATTCGCTTTTCTGGCGGGAGGCGCTCAAGGCCGCGTCCCGCGCCGCTTCCAGGGCCAGCCGGGCGCGTTCCTGAAGAACGGCGAGACCGAGGTTCTCGCCTAACTGCTTGAGCATCGCGAGGCGCTCGGCATCCAGGTGCGGATGGGGTTCGGTATAAAGGCACATGACGCCCAGCGCCTCGCCGCCCGCCATCAGCGGGACGATGTAGTGGCCGTGGTTGGTCGCGCCTTCATACTGGTGTTCGTGGCGCGGATCGCAGAAGCAATCCTCGGACACCAGCAACTCCCCGGACGCCGCCGCCCGCCCGCACAAACAGGCGCCCAGCGGGACGCAGCGCTCCCGGTGGACGAATGCTTCGCTGAACTCGCCGGACAAAACAAACATGTCCAAGCCCTGGCCGTCCAGGCGCTTGAGGAAAATCCCGCCCTTTTGCTGCAAGTCCAGATCAGGCAACGCGAACAGCGCTTCCAGCACCGACTCAAACCGCTCTTTGAGCGGCTGCGGGCGGTCCAGAATATCCATCACCGTCAGGCGGGCCGCCGCGTCCATCCGGCTCAAGGCCAGCCGTTCCTCTTGGATAACCTTGTCGCTGATGTCCCGCTGGATGGAGACGTATCCCAGCCGTTTCCCGGCGGCGTCACAGATGGGGGTGATGGTGAGTCCCGCCCAATAAAGATCAGGGTCCGGCGCGCCGCCCGGGCCGTCCACCACAATCGGATCGTCCTTGCGGCGGCTCAGAATCCGGCTGGCCGAGGCGGACAGGCTGGGCCGGACGGCGGTGCCGGGCCTGCGGCGGTTCAGCAGGTGGCCGCTCCAGGACTCGTTCCGGCTCAAGGCCATCCACATGGCGTCATAAGTGGCGGGCGAGGTCCGGCCACTTTTCAGGATGGCGGGCTTCCGGCCTATCACGTCGGCCTTGTCCCAGCCGGTGAAGCGGCAGAACGCGGGGTTGGCGTACTTGATGGACTCGTCGGCGTCCGTCAGCAGGATCATGTCCGCGCTGGCCTCGACCGCCATGCGCAGGCGTAGGAGTTCATCTTCCTGGGCTTTCTGGGCGGTGATGTCGCGGTGAATGGCGACGTATTGGCAAGGCTCGCCCCGCTCGTCCTGAAACGGCACGATGGTGGTGTCCACCCAGTAACGGCCACCGTCCTGGCGCCGGATTTGAAACTCGCCATGCCACACCTTGCCCTGACTGATCGTCGGCCAGACATCCTCCAGGCGGGGCAGGGCTTCGGCGGGAATCTGTCCGCCATCCCGCAGTTGTTCCTGGGTGTAGCCGGACACCCGGCAGAATTTTTCGTTGGCGAAAATCAGCCGCCCGGTGGTGTCGGTGATGGTCACCAGGGCGTGTTCATCCAGCGCCCGCTTGAGGTCGGCGTTCAGGCGTTGTTCCCGCCCTACTTGGCTGCGCTCTTGCGCGAGTCCCAGGTAGAGGTTCTTGATCCACGCGAACCACAGCACCAGCCCCGACAGCAGGGCCATCGCCACCGCGTCCAGGGTGATTTCCAACCAGAAGGGCGGACTCATGCCCTGCTGCCGGGCCAGGTCCAGCAACAGCATCGCCAAGGTTTCGGTGAGCGCGATCATGGCCGTCACGGCCACCAGGGTGCGGCGGGGGCAGGGCGGAACGGGCGTCGTCACGGGGGGAGAGGCGGGCGAGAAGGGCATGGCCGGGGACCGTGGTTAGAATCAAAACATGTACATTTAGCTTAGCTGGGTTGATGCATTGTGGCGCTGAGATTTGCTGGGGCTGGACGAGGCGGGCGGGGATTTTGTAGGGTGGGTTGGGCGCACGGCGAAGCCAACCGGAATATCGAATCTTTCGGAATGTGCGCCTTCACCCACCCTATAAACGGCGATGGGTTCCGTTGCGCTTAACCCAGCCTATTAAACTGGCCGAACTTAGAACCCAACTTAGAACCCATCTGGACTTGTTCCTATGAATAGCGTCTATGTAGAAACATCCATCATCAGTTATCTTGCTGCCAAGCCGAGCCGGGACTTAATTATTGCGGCCCACCAGCAAATCACCCACGAATGGTGGCAATGCCGGAGCAGGTATGAGTTGATTGTGTCGGAGCTAGTGGTTGTCGAGGCTTCGAGAGGAGATGTGTCCGCCGCCGCCCGCCGCTTAAGCTATCTTGAGGGCGTGAAGCGCATTGCGGTTTCCCAGATAGCGCTTAATTTTGCCAAGCAATTAGTGTAGTGGCAGCAAGGCTCGTCCCGGAAAGCGCTGCGGCGGACGCTGTTCACATCGCCATGGCGGCCACCAACGGTGCCGATTATCTGCTGACCTGGAATTGCGCCCATATCGCAAACGCGGCGACGCGCCCCAAGGTGGAGGCTTGGTTTCGTATCCGTGGCATTACTCCGCCAGTTATTTGCACACCAGAAGAGTTAACCGGAAATCCGCCATGACCAACGATCCCATTGTCGAAGAAATCAGGAAACTCCGTCAGGAATACGCCGCCGAATTTAATTTCGATCTGGATAGGATTTTTGACGATCTGAAAGCGCGAGAGCGCCAATCCGGCGTACCGCATGAAACCCGGAATCCCAAGCCATTCGAGCCTGAGCGCCCAGTCGCGGCATGATGGGTAACAAACAACAACAGGACTTACGCGGCGGGCCGTTCGTGCTGAGGTATCGAAGCATGAACGGCCCGCCGCCCACCCCGAGGACAGCATGAAACCGGGCCTTCTTTATCTCACCCTCCCCTGGCTGCTCGCCTTCATCGGCACCGCCCCGGCGTCGGTCCAACTGGATGACCCGCTCACCTTCCCCGACACCCCCATCGAGAGTCCCCCACGGAATTACGCCCGCCCCTCCGCGACCTTCCAGGCGGCGGACATTGCGCCGGGCCTGTCGGTGGATACCGGCCAGCGCGAGGCCGTCCGCAACTTCTATAACGCCCTGTTCCACGCCTCGGAGAACGTCCCCATGAACTGGACCGGCAACCTGACCGGGTGCGCGGCGGGCACCAGCAACCCGGCCTACCGGGACGCCGGGTTGCTGCGCATCAACATGCTCCGCGCCCTGGCGGGCGTCCCGGCGGCGGTGACGCTCAACGACACGCTCAACGCCAAGGCCCAGCAAGCCGCGCTGATGATGAGCGCCCAAAACGCGCTTAGCCACTTCCCCGATTCGGCCTGGGCCTGCCACACGGCGGACGGCGCCGACGCCGCCAGCAAATCCAACCTCAGCTTAGGGTATGCCGGACCCGAGGCCATCACCTTCGGCCAGATGCAGGACGAGGGCGACAACAACGCGGCGGTGGGCCATCGGCGCTGGCTGCTGTATCCGCAAACCCAGGAAATGGGCCTGGGCGACGTGGCGGGCGATGGCACCCAGAATCATCTTCCCGCCAACACGGTCTGGGTGCAGGACAGCCACATCCGCGATCTTCGTCCCGTCACCCGCGATGACTTCGTGGCTTGGCCGCCGCCCGGCTATATTCCCTATAACTTGGCTTTCCCGCGCTGGTCGCTGTCCTATCCCAGCGCCGATTTCAGCCAAGCCAGCGTCAGCGTGCGGCGCGGTGGAGCGGACGTCCCGGTTTCTGTGGAGCCACTCGCGGATCGTATCGGCGAAAACACCCTGGTCTGGCGGACCAGCGACGCCCTGTTGACCGATCCCGCACCCATCGTCAACGGTGACGCCATGTTTTCAGTCAGCGTGCGTAACGTGCGGGTGAGCGGCCAAGCGCGGGACTTCGCCTACGATGTCACCCTGTTCGACCCCGACCGGCCCGACACCGACAGCGTGCTGCCCCAAGTCGCGGGCGCGGATCAGCCCGCCGTGGGCCGGAACAACCCCTACACCATTCAGGGCGTGGTGCCCGCCGCCGATGGCTTCGATTGGCTCCATGCCGACGCGAGCGCCTTCACCGCCGTGCAAGGCGCCGAAACCGGCCTGGGCAATTTGGAACCCGACACGACGCCCGGCTATCGCGTGGACACCGACGAATTCGCCGCCGCCGGACGCCGCGCCTATCATCTGATGGACGCCCAGTCCAAGCGCCAGCTATTGACCCTGGACCGCTGGCTGATGCCGGGCCTCAAGGCCACGCTGAAATTCCAGAGCCGCTTGGCCTTGGCGACCACGTCCGAAGCCGCCAGCGTGCAAGTCTCCCTGGACGGGGGCAACGCCTGGCGCGACGTTTACACGCAGTTCGGCAATGACAGCGGCTTTCCGGTCGAAGCCGGCTTCACGCCCCGCGCCATCGCCCTGGATAACTTCGCGGGGCGGCTGATTCGTGTCCGGTTCAGCTTCGATATTCCGAACCGCCGCGCCTTCACCTTCTTCTCGCCCGGACCGGGCCGGGGCTGGTACGTGGACGAAGTGGCCTTCGAGGACGCCACCGCGCTGGACGCCCCCGCCGTGGCCCCGGCGGATTCGACCGGCCATTTCGTCTTCAATCCGCCCGCGACTGGCGACCACATTTTGGCGGCGCGGGGCACCTTGCGCGGCCATCCGCTGGAATGGGGACCGGCCCGGCCCGTCCGCGCCGTGGCGGCTGGCCAGAATCAAGCGCCTGTGGCGAACGCTGGTCCCGACCGGGCGGTGGTGGTCGGCAATGTGGTGAGCCTCGACGGCGGCGGCAGCGCCGATCCCGACAACGGCCCGCTGGCATTCGTTTGGAGCCAAACCGCCGGCCCAGCTTCCGTGACTTTAGCGAATATCGCCCAACCCAGCTTCACGCCCACCGTGCCGGGCAGCTATGTGTTCAGCCTCGCGATCAACGACTCTGACCTGACCAGCGCCGCCGACACGGTGACGGTGGTGGTCAGCGCCGTGTCTGTCCCGACCAACCAAGCCCCGGCGGCGGACGCTGGCCCGGATCGAACAGCGACCGTGGGCACGGCCATCGAACTCAACGGCACCGCCAGCCGCGACCCGGACAACGGTCCCAATCCGCTGAGCTTCGTCTGGAGCCAAGTGTCCGGTCCCACCGCCGTGAGCTTGGCGAATACCGCCCAACCCAGTTTTGCGCCCCAAGCCGCTGGCAGCTATGTGTTCAGCCTGACCGTCAGCGATGGCAATCTGGCGAGCGCGCCCGACACGGTGGCGATTGCCGCCAGAACGCCAACCCCGCTGACGCTGCTCTCGCCCAATGGCGGCGAGAATTTGAGGGTGGGCCAAGTCGTGCCGGTGCGGTGGCAATCCTTCGGTGTCGGGCCGAAAGCCAACTTGCAGCTCCAGTTCTCGAAGAATGGCGTCAAATGGACCTCGCTGAAAACTGCGAAGAACAGCGGGCAAACCACCTGGAAAGTTGCCAAGGCCCAAGTCGGCACAGCGGTGCAACTGCGGTTGTGCGGCCCGGCCAGCTTGCCTAAAGCCACGCGCTGCGACGTCACTGACGGGGCGTTTCGGGTCCAACGCTAAACCGCTGATTCGCTGGTTCCCAAGCCCCCGCTTGGGAACCCCGTTTTGGAGGCACTGGCTTCCCCAGGCCGCAAATGGCTGGGAGTTGGGCTAAGCGATTTGGGATCGAGTGTACGGTGGTGGGAATGGGCTTCAGCCCACGATCAGGCTTGGCTGTCGCGGGCTGAAGCCCGCTCCCACGGCCTTTCTGCTCGCCCATGGGAAGATGAAAACGCTCTAAGCGATTTGGGAGGCAGAGCTACCAAGAAATGGGTTCCCAAGCGGGGGGCTTGGGAACCAGCAACGGGCAAGTAAGGTAATATTGCCGCCTCTTTTTGATTAATCCTTTTAGTCCCCCCAACCACACCCATGACTCAATCGACACGCTACACCGGACTCATCGAACACTACCGCGACCGCCTGCCGGTCGGCCCGGATACCCGGATCATTTCCTTATGCGAAGGCAACACGCCGCTGATCCAACTGACCAATATCCCCAAGCTGATCGGCAAGAACGTGGCTATTTACGTCAAGTTCGAGGGGCTGAACCCGACCGGCTCCTTCAAGGACCGGGGCATGACCATGGCCGTCACCCAGGCCGTGTCGGAGGGCAGCCGCGCCATCATCTGCGCCTCGACCGGCAACACGTCGGCGGCGGCGGCGGCTTACGCGGCGCGGGCCGGCATCGCCTGCTTCGTGCTGATCCCGGACGGCAAGATTGCTTTAGGCAAGCTGGCCCAGGCCATGATCCACGGCGCGAAGGTGCTGCAAATCCAGGGCAATTTCGACGACGGGATGCGCATCGTGAAGGAAATCGCCGACCACGCCCCCGTCACCATCGTCAACTCCATCAACCCGTTCCGCATCGAGGGCCAGAAGACCGCCGCCTTCGAGATCGTGGACGCTTTGGGCCGCGCCCCGGATTACCACTGCCTGCCGGTCGGCAACGCGGGCAACATCACGGCCTATTGGAAGGGCTACACGGAATACGCGCTGGGCACCGCCACCCACGCGCCCGTGACCGACCGCCGCCCGGTGATGTGTGGTTATCAGGCGGCGGGTGCCGCGCCGTTCATTTCCGGCGAGCCGGTGGACAACCCGGAGACCGTCGCCACCGCCATCCGCATCGGTCGCCCGCAATCCTGGGACGGTGCCTGGAACGCGCGGAAGGAATCGGGCGGCTGGTTCGCGGCGTTCACCGATGAGGAGATTTTGGCGACGCAGAAGCTGTTGTCCGAGAAGGAAGGCATTTTCTGTGAACCGGCGTCCGCCACATCGGTGGCCGGGGCGCTGTTCGACATCAAGAATGGCAAGATTCCCGAGGGCAGCACGATTGTCTGCACGCTGACCGGGATGGGCCTGAAAGACCCCGACACCGCCATCGGCCAGTGCGACGTGAAGCCGAGCAAGATCGCGGCGACGCTGGACGCGGTTAAGGGGGCGATTTTGGCGGCGATGTAGCAGGCAGGAGCGGGGTGGGTCGGAAGGTTTTAATCACCACACGACCCACCCTGGTCAGCATGGCGACGGTGGATTCACGCCGGATAAGCCACCTCTATTCACCGCCCCAACTCATTCAACAAGCTCACCAAATCCTCCGCGTGTTCCTCCTCGGTCGCCAGAATGGATTCCAGCATGGCCCGCGTGGTGGAATCGTCGTTGCCGATGTAGTCGATCATTTCCCGATAGCTGTCGATGGCAATCCGCTCGGCCACCAAATCTTCCTTAATCATATCCAGCAGCGAATCCCCCTCCACATACTCGGCATGGCTCTTGGTGAGCATCCCCTCCGGGGACATATCCGGTGCCCCGCCCAGTTGCACGATGCGCCCGGCGATTTGGTCGGCGTGTTCCTGCTCCTCGTGAGCGTGCTCTAAAAACTCCGCCGCCACCGTCTGCGCGAACAGGCCGTTCGCCATGAAATAATGCCGCTTGTAGCGCAGCACGCAAATGAGTTCCGTCGCCAAAGCCTCGTTCAACAGGCGCAGGACAATCTCCCGATCCGCCTTGTAGCCAAACGTCACTGCACCCTGCTCGATATGCCGCCGCGCCCGGTCGCGCAGGGTCTTGATGTCGGTGAAAAAGGATAAGTCCGCCATGCTGGGTTCCTCGCTGCCTGTCACAAAAAAGCTGAGTTACTCGGTATGACAGGGTTTCCGGCAAAAAAGTCGAGGCGCATTGGGCGGAGGACTCACGCCGAACCGCCCGCCCATCCTGACGTACAATCCTTCCCCGGTATCGGCGGCATGGACTTCAGAGGCATGGCAATCACGGCACGGCCACGCAAGGTCGGCAAACTTGGCATCGTTTTGGCCGTCGGCGCGGCGCTGCTGGTTATTTATGCGGCGGTGGGTTTCCTGCTGACGCCTTATTTGATCCGCGCCCAAGTTCTGCCCCGCCTGTCGGCATCCATCGGTGCCACGCTGACGGCGGAAGAGGTGGCGCTCAATCCCTTCCGCCTCGCGCTGGTCGCCCACGGCATTGCGTTGAAGGACAAAGCCGGGCGAGAACTGGCGGCGTGCCGGGAATTGTCCGTCGATGTCGATGGCCTGGCGTCCCTCGCCCAGCGGCGGCTAACCATGAGTGGGCAGGCCATCGAGCCGGTCTTGCGCCCGGCCTTGGACAAACGCGGCCAGCTCAATTTCGCGGCGCTGGCTCCCGCCGGTGAAAGCGGTGACAAAGCCGTCCCGCCGCCCTTCCTCATCACGCGCTTCGCCGTGGCGCGCGGCGGGGTGGAATTCCGGGATGCTTCCCGCAGCCAGCCCTTCGCCGTGGCGTTCAAAAACGTGGCGCTGAACCTGGAAAACCTCGGCCTGGAAACTGACCGCAAGGCCAGGTTCGATTTCAAGGCCCAGGGCGAGGCGCGGGAAACCGTCGCCGCCCATGGCACGCTTTCACTCGCGCCGCTCGTTTCCGAAGGCACGCTGGACGTGGCGGGCGTGAGTCCGGCGGCTTGGCTGGATTGGCTGGCACCGGATTCGCCGGTCAGGTTCCGGGCGGGCAAGGTGGAGGCCCACGCGGCTTACGCGCTCCGCGCCGACGGCGGCAAGCCCCGCTTCGACCTTCGCGCCGGGACGGGCAAGGGCGAGAGGCTGGAATTGGCGATGCGGAATGAGCCGCCGCACTGGGTGAACATCGGCGCGGTGGAATCCGGCGGCTTGGCCTTTTCCCTGACGGACCGGCGCTTGACGCTCGGTTCGGCCAAGGCGCGGGACGTGGTGACGCCTTGGCTGAAAATCGCCGCGCTGTCGACGGGCGGGCTTTCCTACGATCTGGAAAAGGAGCGCTTCCGGCTGGAGGCGGCGGAACTCAAGGACGCGCTGGCGTTGGGTCCGCTGGAAGCCCCGCCGCAATCCAGCGCCGGGCCAGCGCCCACCCCCGCATCCGCGCAAGACCCGCCCCGCGCCGTCCGGCTCGACAGTCTGCGTGTCGCCAGAATCGACGGCTCGCTTCAACAACAGGCGATAAGCATCGGCTCCGTGGTGTCGGCGCGGGCCGAAATGGACCTGCGGCAACTGGCCGATGGCCGCATCCAAGCAAGGGGCTTGCCGCCGCTGCCGATTCAGGCCGTCGAGGCGAACGCCGAGGCCGGAGCCTCGCCCGCCCCGCCGTGGAGCCTGCGGGTCGGGGAAATCCGGCTGGACGGCTATTCCGTGGCGCTGATCGACGAAACCGTGGAGCCACCCGTGCGGCTGAATCTGGAGTCCGCCGCCTTCACGCTGACCAATTTCAGCACCGGGCAGGGCGACCTATTCCATTACCGGCTGGACACCGGCGCGGGCGAGCGGGGCCGCATCACGCTGGACGGGGAGGCCAAGCTCAATCCTGCGCAAGCCAATTTCCATTTCGCCGTGGACACGCTGTGGCTGCGGCGCTTCCAGCCCTATTGGCAGCGCTACACGGGCGTGGACTTGGCGCGGGGGCTGCTCAATGCATGGGGCGATGTCAGCGTGCTGGCCGACCCGGAATTCAAGCTGGATTTTTCCGGCGGCGCCGAGGTCGTCGATCTGGCGACGGTGGACCGGAAGGAGCGCAAGGATGTCGTCCGCTGGAAGTCCCTCAGGCTGGACGGGCTGACGGTCAACAGCCAGCCCAGGCAGGTCGCGATCCGCACGCTGTCCGCCGAACAGGCCCAGGCGCGGGTGGTCATCACCAAGGCGGGCGGGCTGAATCTGGCGCGGGATTTGTTCAACGCCGACGTGAAGGACGCCAAGCCCACCCCACCCGCCAATTCGCCGCCGGGCGAAGCCTGGCCGGTGGTCATCGGCGTATTGCGGATCGTGGATGGCGGGATGGATTTCGAGGACGAGACGCTGGAACCCAAGTTCATGGTGGACATCCGCCATCTGAACGGCGACGTGCGGGGCTTGACCTCGCGGCCCGACGCCCAGGCCGAGATACGCTTGGAAGGCCGCATCAATCACAATTCCCCGGTGAAGATCGTCGGGCAACTCAATCCCGCCCATATCCGCGACCATGCCGACATCGTGCTGGCCTTCAAAGGGCTGAACCTGACCACGCTATCGCCATATTCCAGCAAGTTCGCGGGCTATCGCATCGAGAAGGGCAAGCTGGACATGGACTTGCGCTACCGCCTGCACCAAGGCCGGTTGGAGGCGGGCAACCGGATGGTGCTGGACCAACTGGTGTTGGGCGAGCGGGTGGACAGCCCCACGGCCACCACCTTGCCGGTGGATTTGGCGGTGGCCTTGATGAAGGACTCGGCGGGCAAGATCGACCTCAACCTGCCCATCAGCGGGCGGCTGGACAATCCCAAGTTCAGCCTGCGCGGCCTGTACGCGGACGCCTTCGGGCAACTCATCGCCAAGCTGGTGGGTTCGCCGTTCGCCCTGCTTGGGAATCTCATCGACAGGGAGGACGAGGACTTGGGCTACGTGAAATTCCAGCCGGGCGAGGCGGCGTTGGCGACGGATCAGCAATCCAAGCTGGGCGTGCTGGCGGACGCCCTCAAGCTGCGCCCGCACTTGAGCCTGGACATCCGGGGCATGGCCGACGTGCGGCAGGACCGGCTGGCCTTGGCGGAGCGTGCCCTGTTTGAGCGGCTTAAGAACGACCGGCGGATCGAATTGCGCAGACTAGGGAAGCGGGTGTGGGGTTCGGAAGCGATTGAGCTGGCGGAGCAGGATTACCGGCGGCTGTTCATCCAGTTCTACCGGCAGAGCCACCCGGACGAGCCGGAAGCCAAGGCGCTGGCCACAGCGAAAAAGCCGCTGCTGGCCGAGCCGGATTTCCAACTGGCGCGGCGCAAGGCGCTGGAGCGCTGGGCCGTGAGTGAGCTCGACCTGCGCCTGTTGGCCCAGGCGCGGGGAGAGAGCATCCGGGATTATCTGGTGCGACGGGCGGGTGTTTCGGACCAGCGGATTTATTTGCTGGATGTGCGGTTGGATGAGCCGGGAGACCGGGAGATCAAAGCGTTCTTGAGCTTGAGCGGGTCGTGAGGAAGACCGACTCGGTTTCGAAAACCGAGTCGGTCTGGCGAGAACCCTCAGCCCCGCTCGCTGGCGCCCGCGAACAGCCGATAGGCCGGATTATGGGTTTCCTCCCGATAGGCGAAGCCCACGGTTTCCAGGAACTGCCGGAACACCTTCCGCTCTTGTCTCGGCACCTGAATCCCCATCAGCACCCGCCCGAAGGCCGCGCCGTGGTTGCGGTAGTGGAACAGGCTGATGTTCCAGCGCCCGCTCATGGCCTCCAGGAAATTCAGCAGGGCGCCGGGCCGCTCGGGGAACTCGAAGCTGTAGACCACCTCGTTCAGCAGCTTCGGCGCGTGCCCGCCCACCATGTAGCGGATATGCTCGACCGCCAATTCGTTGCCCGCCAGGTTGAGGACTTGGTAGCCCCGCCCGCGCAGTTCTTCCAGCAACGCCTCGCCATCCTTTCCGCCACCGCCGATTCTGACCCCCACGAACAAATGCGCGGCGCTGTCGTCGGAATAGCGGTAGTTGAACTCGGTGACGCCGCGCCGTCCCAGCACGCGGCAGAATTCCAGGAAGCTGCCGGGCCGTTCGGGCGTGGTGACGGCCATCAGCAATTCGCCCCGCTCGCCGACCTGGGCGCGTTCGGCCACATGGCGCAGCCGGTCGAAATTGACGTTGGCGCCGCTCTCGATGGCGATAAGGTATTGGTTCTCGATGCCGGTCGTCTCGGCGTATTTCTTCGCGCCCGCCACGCCCAGCGCCCCCGCGGGTTCGGCGATGGAGCGGGTGTCGTCGAAGATGTCCTTGATGGCGGCGCAAATCTCGTCGGTGCTGACCGTCACCACGGCGTCCACGTACTGGTGGGCGATGTGGAACGGCTCCTTGCCCACCTGCCTGACCGCCACGCCGTCGGCGAACAGGCCCACCTGCTTCAGCATCGTCCGCCGTCCGGCCCGGAGCGCCCGGTTCAGGCAATCGGCGTCGTCCGGCTCCACGCCGATTATCTTGATGTCGGGCCGCACGAACTTGACGTAGGCCGCGATGCCCGCGATCAACCCGCCGCCGCCGACGGGGGCGAAAATGGCGTGAATACCTCCTTGATGCTGGCGGAGGATTTCCATGCCGACCGTGCCCTGCCCGGCGATGACCTCCGGGTCGTCGTAAGGGTGGACGAAGGTGAGTTGTTGTTCTTCCGCCAGTTTGAGGGCGTGTTCGTAGGCGTCGTCGTAGGAATCGCCGTGCAGCACCGTTTCGCCGCCCAGGTTGCGCACCGCGTCCACCTTGATGCCGGGCGTGGTGCAGGGCATGACAATCAGCGCCCGGATGCCCAGTTGCCGGGCCGACAGCGCCACGCCTTGCGCGTGATTGCCAGCGGAGGCGGCGATGACCCCGGCCCGCCGGGCGGCGTCGGACAGCCCGGCGATTTTGTTGTAGGCACCGCGCAGCTTGAAGGAAAATACCGGTTGCAGGTCTTCCCGCTTAATCAGTATGGAATTGTTGAACCGGCGGCTGAGGCCCGGCGCGAAATCCAGGGGTGTTTCGATGGCTACGTCGTAGACCCGTGCGCGCAGGATGCGCTCGATGTATTTATGGAGCATCAATCTCAAATCCAAAAAATGGGCTAAGCGTTTGGCCGAAAAAATCTTCCCGGAATTGACGGTCTCCCGTCGCTCCCGTTGGCTGAGCCTGTCCTGAGCGGAGTCGAAGCCCGCGGGGGCGACGGGAGACAGGGGTTC
>NZ_JBTEKS010000070.1:0-15128 GCF_054333355.1 Methylomagnum sp.
GCTCACCTCGGGCTGATGGCCGCCGCCTTCAACCTGCTGGTCGGCTGGTTCGGCCTGACGGCGGACGAGGAGGATGGCTTCGTGCCCCTGTCCATCGCCGAGTTCGGGTTATAAGCACCGAAAACTAGCACCATTGGTTAATAGACTGAACAATAATTCTCGCCCCACACCCGTGCGCAATACCCTTAAAGCATCCAGTTCGTGGGCAATCACCATATCGGGATGGGCGTCCAATAATGCCCCCACCAGACTATGGCCGCTTTTGGGATACCCCACGAATAGGCAAAAGGTTTCTATCCCGGCGAAATCATCGGCGTGCCGCCGCGCTTGGACTTGTAGGGTTCGAGGGATTCGACGAGAAAGCTGATAGCGCACGGGTCAAGGCCATGGGAATACAGCGCCTCCTGGCGGGTCAGAAATTCGTGGAATTCGGGCCAATTGGCGACATATTCACTGCCGTGTAATGGCGGCTTGGGGTTTTCCAGCCGGATGGGCCGGGCGAAGAAATCATCCAATTCGGGGGAGTGAAAATCGTCCCGGCATAAGTCCTCATAAACCAGGGCGATGCGCTTCGGGATACTTTCGATATCCGTCTTATTCTCGCTACGACCGAATCACAAGCCATTTCCCCCGGCCTGCGCCTCGAACCTCTTTTTGCCCACATAAATTGGAGTATAGCCATACTCCTCCAATAATTCGGCGGTAATCCCCTCGATAATCATAATCTGATCCCGAGTTAGATCGCCGCTCCACCCATCCACCGTACCGCGACGAAAAAAATTCTCCCGGTTTTCCCAAGCCGGGGAAGACTGGGCTTTTTCGGCGCAGGTATGTTTAATCTTTTCGATAGTGAATTCGGCTGGATCAAACTTCACCGGGGGAATCGCCAACCACTTCCAAATATTATGCACTACCGCCGTGGGGTTGTTTGACAGGTCTTCATACCTGATTTCCTTAAAGTCATTGCCGTATAAAACCAGCTCCCGGCGGGCCAGCATGACATGGTCCCGCCACATACGCGCCGCAGAATAAACATCATTCGGTGCCCAATTGCCCCACGGCTCCTGCTTGGCGGCCAACAGCGAAGCCGCCACGGCGCGTGGGTCGCGCACGATATGCAGGAATTTGGCGTCCGGGAAAAACTGCTTAATCAGCTTATGTTTCTTGATATTCCCTGGGGTTTTCTCCAACACCAGTGCAGCGCCCGGCTTAACGGCGGCTATTTTATTCATCACCGCGCTGGCAAACTGACCACAGAGGCCATCAAACTCCGAGCGGGATAACAGAATCCTCAACCCGTCCTTGTCCTGGGATTTTTCTTCGGAATCCCACCGATCATATAAGCGATGTAAATAGACATCGAACAGATGGGTTTCCCGGGCCGTGGCAATCTTAGGATGATTGCCAAGGATAATCTGTAGCCATGTGGTACCGCTGCGAGGGCAGCCGACCAAAAACAACTTTTTCATAAACACCCAATCATGTCAGCTATAGGATGCGCCAACAAAGGGAGGCGCATCATCTGGCAGACCGACGCGCTTCCTGCGTCAGCGCATCCTATATCGGATATATAATGCCGCCCCCTATACATCCCAATTGAACCCGCTTAATCCAACCCATTTACCCGCGCCAAAATAAACGCCACACACGCCGTCAATTTCTTCGCATAGGGGATATGCAGAAACTCATTCGGCCCGTGGGCATTACTTTTCGGCCCCAATACCCCGGTAATCAAAAACTGCGCCGCCGGGAATTTCTCCCCCAGCATCCCCATGAACGGAATGCTCCCGCCCAATCCCAAATAAACCGCGTCCTTGCCGTAGAAAGTTTCCGACGCCGCCTGGGTCGCTTGCTCCAGCCATGGCGCCAAGGCTGGCGCATCCCAGCCACTACCCGCCTGATCGAATTCGACGGTCACATGCGCCCCATACGGCGGATCGACCGTCAGCACCCGGCGTAGCGCCTCCACCGCCACCGGCCCGTTCACGGTCGGCGGCAGTCGCACGGACAGCTTGAACGCCGTGTGGGAACGCAGGACGTTACCGGCGGATGAAAGGCTCGGCATCCCCGCCTGCCCCACCACGCACAGGGTGGGTCGCCAGGTGTTGTTGAGCAGCAGCGTCGCCGGATCCGGGCTGACGGCCCGGAGTCCCGGCACAGCGCAGAAGCTTTCCAGGATCGTATCGCCCAGGATGTCCGCCGCCGCCCGCGCCTGCTGCCGACGTGGCTCGGGGATGGCGGCGCGGAGTTCCGTCAGGCGGATGTCGCCCGTGGCGGAATCCTCGATGCGGTCCAACAGTTGCCGCATGATCCGCATGGACGAGGGCACGATGCCGCTGGCGATGCCGGAATGGGCGGTCTCCTCCAGCACCTTCACATCGACCACGCCGTTCACCACGCCCCGCAGCGAGGTGGTGGACCACAGCCGCTCATAGTCCCCCGCGCCGGAATCCAGGGCGATGACCAGCTTCGGGCTGCCAATCAGATGGGCGTGGCCGTCGAGATAGGCGGGCAAATCCGGCGAGCCGCTTTCCTCGGAGAACTCAATCAGAATCACGATGCGCGGCAGCGTTTGGCCCGCCAACGCCCGCACGGCGGCGACGGCGGCGAACAGGGCGTAGCCATCGTCCGCCCCGCCCCGGCCATACAGCTTGTCGTCCTTGAGGACCGGCGTCCAAGGACCCAGCCCGTCGCTCCAGCCGTCCATTTCCGGCTGCTTGTCGAGGTGGCCGTAAATCAGCACGGTGTCGTCGGTCGCGCCGGAAATTTCCACCAGAATCAGCGGCGTCCGTCCGGGCAAGCTCAAATCGTGAATCGTCCAGCCGGGAATGGGATGGACGTTCAGCCAATCCACTGCCAAGCGCCGCACCGCCTCCATGTGGCCGTTGGCCTCCCAGTCGGGATCGAAATGCGGGGATTTATTGGGGATTTTGATGTACTCGACCAGGGCGGGGATGATGTCCTGATCCCAGAAGGGGTCGATGGCGGCGCGTAATTGTTCGGGGGTTAGGGTCATGAGTCGTGTCCGTCAGTCAGGCTTAAAGGGAGACAGAAAGGTCCGGTAAAATCGGCTCATCACAGTCTGTCACAGCCAACACTATGACGCGAGACGTGCCAGCCCGCCTAATTTCTCCCCCCGCCATCGCCATGAATTACACCACTTGCCCCAAATGCCACCACATCCGCCAGCCCACCGACCCAGCCCCGCCGGATGTCTGCCCCGCCTGCGGTCTAGTGTTCCGTAAATGGGAGAAATACCACGGCTCACCGCGTCCAGACGACGCCAGCGAACCCGCCCCAAAACGGGTGATTTATAGCGACACCGACCCGCCGCCCCCACCGGACGGATGGCCGGAACTTCTGCTCGCCTGCCCGGACACCGGCCCGCCATCCTGGGCGGGCCGCTGCCTGGTGCTGGCGTTGTTGCTGGTGTGGGGTGGTTGGTTCGGCGCGCATGGTCCCGACGATTACATTGACGTGGGCGAATCGTTCCTGCACCGGGTTGATTTGATATTCCACGAGGCCGGCCACACCATTTTCCGCCCCTTTGGCGACTTCCTTCATGTTCTGGGCGGAAGTCTCGGGCAGGTCTTGATGCCGTTGATTGTGATGATTGTTTTCCTTCGGCAAGGCAACGCTTTCGGGGCGGCGGTGGGTTTGTGGTGGGTGGGACAAAGCGCCATGGACGTGGCGATTTACATCAACGACGCCCGCGCCCTGGAATTGCCCTTGCTGGGCGGCGGAACAGGCTACGATGACCCCGACCGGCACGACTGGAACAATCTTTTAGGCCGCCTCGGGCTGTTGCAACGGGATCACGCCATCGCCGGATTCACCTATATGCTGGGACGAGTCGCGATGCTGTTGGCGGGCGTTTGGGGCGGCGCGGTGCTGTGGCGGCAATTTCGGCAACTGCGCCGGGACGAATTTTGATGCTTTCAAATACCATGAACATGATACCCACAACCACCATCGACCACCTGATTGCCCGCTACGACGCCCTGCTGTTGGACGCTTACGGCGTGCTGGTCCACAAGGACGGCCCGCTGCCCGGCGCGTTGGCACTCATCGACGCATTGCGGCGGGCCGGAAAGCCTTACTACATGGTGTCCAACACCGCTGCTCAACTGCCGGAGCGGGCTTCAGAGCGCTACCGGTTTTTCGGCCTGGATTTCGCGCCGGAACAAATCCTCACCGCCGGGTTGCTCATCGCTCCGTATTTCGCCGCCCATGGCCTAGTGGGCAAACGCTGCGCGGTGCTGGGGCCACCAGAGAGCTTCCGCTACGTGGAACTGGCCGGGGCGAAGGCGGTGGAAGCGTTCGATGATTTCGACGCGCTATTGATCGGCGATCAGGTGGGCTTTCCGTTCCTGGACGGGGTGGATACGGCCCTAACCCAGATCATCCGTAAACTGGACCGGGGTCTCGACGTGCCGCTGATTCTGCCAAACCCGGATTTGATCTTCCCGAAAGCCAACGGCTTCGGCATCACCTCCGGCTCGGTGGCGCTGATTATCGAAGCCGCCTTGCGGCAGCGTTACCCGCACCGCCCGGAGATTGGTTTCGTGCCGCTGGGAAAACCGCAGCCGGGTTTATTCGAGCTGGCCATCCGCCGGGCGAGGACGCGGAATGTGGTCATGATCGGCGACCAGATCGAGACGGATATTCGCGGCGCCAATGGGGTGGGGATTGATTCGGCGCTGGTGACGGGCGGGGTGTCGGGGCTGGCGTTCGCGGAGGGGGATTCGGGGCCGAGGCCGACGTATTTGCTGGAATCATTGGCGCCGACAGCCCCGTAGGTCGGGCTTAAGCCCGACCACACAGGCCGGATTAACTCTCGCCGAGAAACAAGTACGCGATGAGCGCCATCCCCAACAGCGCGACCATTAGGTTTCCGAAAACCCCGACACCGACCCGATAGCCTGTAGGTATCTCCACCGGCTTCAACGTTTTCAGCACCTTCCGGTATTGCAGCGTGGACAGCATGGCAATCAAGGCGCCGATGAAGATGAAGGCAAGGCCCAGCCAGAACGAAATGCCCCAATGGGGTGGTTCGCCAGTCTTGCCGGACACCAGCCGCATGAAGAGGCCGAACCGCTCGATGACGAAGCCGAAGGCCATCCAGGCGAGGCTGGTGCGATTCCAGGCCAGGAGGGTGCGTTCGGCGGCGAAGAACACGCGGGGGTCGTTGAGGTCGGACATGGGAGCGGGGGCGGTGTTTGTCACGCCCCGCTAACCGTTGTGGGCCGGCTTCTGATTCGCCAAGGCTTCGACTTCCGCCAGCGCCAATCCCGTCATGAACGCCACTTGGTCCGGTTTGAAACCGGCACCCAGCATTTTTGTCGCCGTCTCTACGGCTTGGCGGCGGGCGCCCTGTTCCATGCCCCGCTCCATACCCCGCTCCATGCCCTGCTCCATGCCCCGCGCCATGCCTTTTTCCATGCCCAATTGGTAGGTCGCCAGCTTTTCTACGTCAATGGTCAGCATTTTCAATTCCTCGCGAATGTCGATGTTCAAATCCCGGTTGCCCGCCAGAATGTCCAGCATATCCACATATTCCCGCAGGCGCGGCGGGTGGTCGCCGAACCGCTGTTTCAGCCGGGCCAGAATGGTGTGGATAACGTCGCGGGGCAGCCGCGTCCCGAAGTCGCACAGCACCGCCAACACCCAGGCGTCCGGCGAATCCCGCCGCAGCAACTCCCCGCAGTCCACCGCGTGCAGGTCGATGATCCGGTAGCGGTAACTGAAATCCGGCATGTCGAACCCATCCACCATGGTTAGCCGCTCCCGCCCGATATACACGAGGTATTGCCGCACCGGCGGCCCCGGATGCTCCAAAATAATATCGCTGAGATAGCGCAGCATCCGCCCGTGCATGAGCTTGTCGTTGCCGTTCTGGATCTCGATATGCAGCAGGAAAGTCTCGCCGTCCGGCAAGGCCACCTTGGCGACCAGATCGGCCCGCCGTCCTTCGACGCGCTGGTGTTCGGTTTCCAGCAACTCCACCTCGGTCACAGGCAACCCGAACAGGTGAATGGCGAAATCCCGCACTAGGTTTTTAAGGATGCGCTTGGAAATGATGTCTTTGTCGCCCATGGTTCGGCCCGCTGTGATCTGGTTTTTATTATGCCATGGGGTTGGTCATGCACCTTCGCAACAGGCCCCAACCAGTGCGCGGGACGAGCCATATACCTAACCACGCCCATTTCAAGCCCTGTGACATTCCCGCCCTTTTTGTGAAAGAATTGCGTATTTACTTCACGAGGAGATTCCTAAATGCGCGTGATTCTTCTAGGCGCCCCCGGCTCCGGCAAAGGCACCCAGGCCCAGGCCATCACCCAAAAATTCAGCATCCCGCAAATCTCCACCGGCGACATGCTGCGGGCGGCGGTGCGGGAAGGCACGCCGCTCGGGCTGGAAGCCAAGAAAATCATGGACGCGGGCCAACTGGTGTCGGACGGCATCATCCTCGGCCTCATCAAGGAGCGCATCAAGGCCGACGACTGCGCCAACGGCTTCTTGCTGGACGGCTTCCCCCGCACCATCGCCCAGGCCGACGGCCTCACCGAGATGGGCGTCGCCATCGACAACGTGATCGAGTTCATCGTGGAAGACGAGGAGATCGTCAAGCGCATGAGCGGCCGGCGGGTCCATCCCGGTTCGGGGCGCACCTACCATGTGGTGTTCAATCCGCCGAAGGAGGACGGCAAGGACGACGCGACCGGCGAAGCGCTCATCCAGCGCGACGACGACCAGGAAGAGACCGTGCGTAAGCGCCTCAGCGTCTACCACGAGCAAACCAAACCGCTGGTGGGCTACTACCAGCAAAAGGCTGAACAAGGAACCGTGAAGTTCGCCAGCATTGATGGCATCGGCAGCGTGGACGCCATCACCGACAGGCTGTTCGCCGCGCTGGGGTGATTCGCCGCCGTCCGGCTGTCGCCCTTCGTGGCCGCACGCCGCCCAGCGCCTCTCTCGCTCCGGGGCTTTCATCACGCCTGATTACCCGCAACCCCTATTACAAAAATCAAGTCTATGGCCGGCAAAACGCTCTACGACAAATTGTGGGATGACCACGTTGTTTGCACCGAACCGGATGGTTCGGCGCTGGTGTACATCGACCGTCACCTGATCCATGAGGTGACGTCGCCCCAAGCCTTCGAAAGCCTGCGCCTGACCAGCAGGAAACCCTGGCGCCCCTCGGCGAACCTGGCGACGGTGGACCACAATGTCCCCACTGCCAACCGCGCTCAAGGCATCGCCGACCCGGTGTCCCGCCTCCAGGTGGAGACGCTGGACCGCAACTGCGCCGAATTCGGCATCACCGAGTTCGACATGAACGACCCGCGCCAAGGCGTGGTGCACGTCATGGGGCCGGAACAGGGCGCGACGCTGCCGGGCATGACCATCGTCTGCGGCGACTCGCACACCGCCACCCATGGCGCGTTCGGCGCGCTGGCCTTCGGCATTGGCACCTCCGAAGTGGAACTGGCCCTCGCCACCCAATGCCTGGTGCAGCGCAAGGCCAAGAACATGCTGGTGCGGGTGGAAGGCGAATTGGGTTTGGGCATCACCGCCAAGGACATCATCCTCGCCATCATCGGCAAGATCGGCACGGCGGGCGGCACGGGCCACACCATTGAGTTCGCGGGTTCGACCATCCGGGGCTTGTCCATGGAAGGCCGCATGACCTTGTGCAACATGGCGATTGAAGCCGGGGCGCGGGCCGGGCTGATCGCGGTGGACGACACCACCATTCAATACCTGCATGGCCGCCGCTTGGCGCCCGCCGGGAATTTGTGGGAGCAGGCGGTGGCCGCTTGGCGCGGGCTGCGTAGCGACGACGACGCGCCGTTCGACGCCATCATTGACATCGACGCCAGCGCGATTCAGCCGCAAGTGACCTGGGGCACCTCGCCCGAGTTAGTCGTGCCGGTGGACGCGGCGGTGCCCGACCCCGATAAAGAAAGCGACCCGACTAGGCGCGAGAGCATGAAGCGGGCGCTGCAATACATGGGCTTAGAGGCCAATACGCCGATCACCGACATCGCCATCGACCGGGTGTTCATCGGCTCCTGCACCAATGGCCGCATTGAGGATTTACGCGCTGCCGCCGAAGTGGCGAAAGGTCGGCAAAAGGCCGCGAATGTCTCGCAAGTGCTGGTGGTGCCGGGCTCCGGGCCGGTGAAGCAGCAGGCGGAAGACGAAGGCTTGGACCAGATTTTCCGGGCGGCGGGTTTCGAGTGGCGCGAACCGGGCTGCTCCATGTGCCTCGCCATGAACGCCGACCGGCTGGAGCCGGGCGAGCGCTGCGCGTCCACCTCCAACCGCAATTTCGAGGGACGCCAAGGCTACGGCGGGCGGACTCACCTCGTCAGCCCGGCCATGGCGGCGGCGGCGGGTGTGTATGGGCGGTTCGTGGATGTGCGAGAGTTACCGCCGGTGACGGACGCAGTGGCACCCAGCGTGGAAATCGCTGAGACCGTCGTAGATGAACCGGCGCCGGAAGAAACCGCCGCGCCCGTTTCCGCCGTCGCTGAGGAAAGCTTGGATGCGCCGGTAATTGTCGAAGCCGAGCTTGTTGAAGTAGCTATTGAGGTAGAACCAGCCGTCGAAGTTGCCGTTGCGGAAGAAGCGCCTGCCAACGAACCCGAAGTTTCGGCGGAACCGGAAGTTGTGGCCGAAGCCGCGCCAGTCGAAGTTGTCGAGGAACCGGCTCCCGCTGTCGAGGAAGCCTCCGAGCCGGAAGTGGCCGTCGCAGCCGCTCCCGAGGAAGAAGCCCCGGCAGAGCCAGACGTGGTCGCCGAAGCCGCGCCGGTTGAGGCTGCCGAGGAACCGGCTCCGGTCGTTGAGGAAGCAGAGGCACCCGCCTCCGCTGCCGAGGCTCAATCCGCCGCCCCCGTGGCAGAAGCGCCCAAACCTGCGGCTCCGACTAAACACGGCAAAGGCAAGCATTCCAATTCGCGCAACAGGAAATCCAAACGATGAAACCGCTTTACCGCATCTCTTCCCGCGTGGTTCCATTGGACCGCGCCAACGTGGACACGGACGCCATCATCCCGAAGCAATTCCTGAAATCCATCCGGCGCAGCGGCTTTGGCGTCTATTTGTTTGATGAATGGCGCTACCTGGACCGGGGCGAGCCGGACATGGATTGCACCCATCGTCCGCTGAACCCGGATTTCGTGCTGAACCAGCCACGCTATGCCCGGAGCCGCATCCTGCTGGCCCGCGAGAATTTCGGTTGCGGCTCGTCACGGGAACACGCGCCCTGGGCTTTGGAGGACTACGGCTTCCGGGTCGTCATTGCCCCCAGCTTCGCCGACATCTTCTTCAACAACTGCTTCAAGAACGGCATCCTGCCCATCGTGTTGGACGCGGGTGTTGTTGACCACTTGTTCCAGGAAGCCAAAAGCATCGGCTACACCCTCACCATCGATCTGGATAGCCAAACCATCACCACCAAGTATGGCGAGGCGATTCCCTTCGACATTGAACCCTCGCGCAAGCACCGGCTGCGGCACGGCCTGGACGACATCGGCCTGACCCTGCAACACGCCGACCGCATCCGCGCCTATGAAAGCCAGCGCCGAACCACCGCGCCCTGGCTGTTCCCCGAAGCCGCTTAAAAATGTAAATCTCAAGCCTATCTAACCGTCCGTAGGTCAGGCATGTATTCCCATGCCCGACAGCCCCGTCAGCAAGCATTGTCGGGCATGGGTACATGCCCGACCTACGAGGCTCCTCTTCCAGCGGGATTGGGACGCCGTAAACAGGTAAAATTCCAATCTCACTAATTCGTTGCCGACTTCCCGCCCTCCCGGGCAAAGGGAATCGGCCCATCAACCCGACATATCATCACGTCAGAACCCAGCAGGATTAAGAGACGCATGACCAAGAAGATCGCAGTATTGCCCGGCGATGGCATCGGCACCGAGATTGTGGCGGAAGCCCTCAAGGTATTGGATTGCCTCAAGCAGGATTTCGGCCTGCAAGTGGAAACCGAGCAAGCCCTCATCGGCGGGGTCGCCTACGACGCCACCGGCACGCCCTTCCCGGCGGAAACCCTGGCCATCTGCCAAGCGGCGGACTCGGTGCTGCTGGGCGCGGTGGGCGGCCCGAAATGGGAGCCGCTGGACTATTCCCTGCGCCCGGAGCGGGGACTCCTGGGACTGCGTGCTGAATTGGAACTGTTCGCCAACCTGCGCCCGGCCATCCTGTACCCGCAATTGGTCGCGGCCTCTTCCCTCAAGCCGGAAATCGTGTCGGGACTCGACATCATGATTCTGCGGGAACTGACCGGCGGCATGTATTTCGGCCAGCCCCGGGGTCGCCGCATCAACGACAAGGGCGAGCGGGAAGGCTTCAACACCTTGGTCTACAGCGAATCGGAAATCCGCCGCATCGGCCACATCGCTTTCCAGACCGCCCAGAAGCGCGACCGCCGCCTGTGTTCCGTGGATAAGGCCAACGTGCTGGAATGCACCGAGCTGTGGCGCGAAATCATGATCGAAGTCGGCAAGGACTACCCGGACGTGCAGCTTTCCCACATGTACGTGGACAACGCCGCCATGCAGTTGGTCCGCGCCCCCAAGCAGTTCGACGTGATCGTCACCGAGAACATGTTCGGCGACATCCTGTCCGACTGCGCCGCCATGCTCACCGGCTCCATCGGCATGTTGCCGTCGGCCTCGCTGGACAAGAACGGCAAGGGCATGTACGAGCCCATCCATGGCTCCGCCCCTGACATCGCCGGGAAAGGCATCGCCAACCCCATCGCCACCATCCTGTCAGTCGCCATGATGCTGCGTTACAGCTTCGACAACGCGGCCTCCGCCGACCGGGTCGAGAAGGCCGTCACGGCCGCCTTGGATGCGGGCTACCGCACCGGGGACATTTACTCCGAAGGCACCACCAAGGTCGGCACCACCGAAATGGGCGACGCCATCGTCGCGGCCCTGCGGGCGTCCCACTGATAAACCATCCCAAGGAAATTCATTATGAGCAAAACCTATAACGTGGCCGTGCTGGGCGCGACCGGCGCGGTGGGCGAAACCATGCTGTCGATCCTGGCGGAACGCAATTTTCCGGTGGGCGAAGTCTACGCGCTGGCGAGCGGGCGCTCGGCTGGCAAGCAGGTGGAATTCAAGGGCGGCTACCTGACCGTGCAGGATGTGGAAGGCTTCGACTTTTCGAAAGCGCAAATCGGCCTGTTCTCCGCCGGGGCTTCCGTATCAGAAATTTACGCCCCGAAAGCGGCGGCGGCGGGCTGCGTCGTCATCGACAACACATCCCAATTTCGTTACGATGCAGACATCCCGCTGGTGGTCCCGGAGGTGAACCCGGAAGCCATCGCTCTCTATAAAAATCATGGCATTATTGCCAATCCCAACTGCTCGACGATCCAGATGCTGGTGGCCTTGAAGCCCATCCACGACGCCGTTGGAATAGAACGAATCAACGTCTGCACCTACCAGGCCGTGTCCGGCACCGGCAAGGAAGCCATCGAGGAATTGGCGGCGCAAACGGCGCTGCTGCTCAACGGCAAGCCCATCACGCCGGAAGTCTACCCGAAGCAGATCGCCTTCAATGTGCTGCCGCACATTGATGTGTTCCTGGACAACGGCTACACCAAGGAAGAAATGAAAATGGTGTGGGAGACCCGCAAGATCATGGGCGACGAGAGCATCCAGGTGAATCCCACCACGGTGCGCGTCCCGGTGTTCTACGGCCACTCCGAGGCCGTGCATATCGAAACGCGGGAGAAGATCACCGCCGAGCGGGCACTCGAATTGCTGAGCCAGGCACCCGGCATCGAAATCATCGACGAGCGCAAGCCCGGCGGCTATCCCACGGCGGTCACGGAAGCGGCGGGGAAAGACCCGGTCTATGTCGGGCGGGTCCGCGAGGACATCTCCCACCCACGCGGCCTGGACATCTGGGTGGTGGCGGATAACGTCCGCAAGGGTGCCGCGCTCAACAGCGTGCAGATCGCCGAAGTGCTAGTAAAAGCCTACTTATAGGCTAACCTTTGCGGGACTATTGCTGAAAAACATGCGTTCGGATGAGTACGTTTTAGCGACTCGATTGGAGGATCGGCACAGTGCATAAGGTAACAAAGACCATAACAATATTAGGTCTTTTGGCCCCAATGGGGGCGAACGCGCTAGGGGTTGGAGACATCAGGCTGCATTCCGCCTTGAATCAATCCCTGGACGCCGAAATCCCCCTGGTCTTGTCCGGTGCCGATTCGCTGAGCGATGTCAGGGTCAGCCTAGCGAGTCCCGAAGCCTACACCAAGGCCGGCCTGGAGCGGCACTACTTCCTCACCAAGCTCCAATTCAGCCCCGCCCAAACCGCCAACGGCACTTACGTCATCAAGGTCAGTTCGCGGGACGTGATGCGCGAACCGTTCCTGAACTTCCTGGTGGAAGTCAATTGGCCGCAAGGCCGGGTGGTGCGCGAATTCACCGCCTTGCTGGATCCCCCCGCCAGCATGCAGGGCGAAGCGGTGGCCGAGACTGAACCCGCCATGGTGGAGCGCCCCGTGCGCCGCTACGAGCGGGTGGCCGAAATCAGCCGTTCCGGCGACGTTGCACCGCCGGTGCGCCGGTCGGCGCAACGCACCGTCAGCGCCGCCCCGCCAGTGGCCGCTCCAGCGGCACCACCTCCGTCGGAGGAGCAACTCACCAACGAAGCCTATGGCCCGGTTCGCCGCGACGAAAGCCTGTGGGGGATCGCCAAGGCGCTGAACAACGATGCCTCCCTGACCCACGAACAAATGGTGATGGGCCTGTACCGGGCCAATCCCCAGGCATTTGCCCGTGGCGTCAACAGCCTTAAAGCAGGCGCGACCCTGCGCATGCCGACCCGTGAATTCATCGCGCAACTCAGCCCGCCGCAGGCGAGGATCGAGTACGCCCGCCAGCAAGGCTGGAACACCAGCCGCATGGCGGGTGCGCGCATCCCCCAACTGGCGGAGGGCGAAGGCCCACAAAACCAACTCAAGCTCTTGGCTCCGGCGGACACCAAGGGTCAAGGCACTGCGAGCCAAGCGGGCGGTGGCAAAGGCAGGGGCGATTTGGCGCTTGAGGTCGCCGAAACCGCCAAGCAGGAGAACGAGGAACTGCGCTCCCGGCTAGCCCAGCTTGAGCAAAAACTGTCCGAGATGCAGCGAAAACTCTCCATCAAGGATGAGGAAATCGCCACGCTGCAAACCCAGCCGCACGGCACCGCGGCCACGCCGCCGCCTGCCGAGCTTCCTCCGCCGAAGTCGGCAGCGCCACAAGCCGTGACGCCTCCGCCCCAGGCACAACCCTCCGCTGTCACTCCGCCGTCGCCACAGCCGCCCGTTGCCGCGCCCACCGCCGGACAACCCACGCCCTCCCTTGCGCCGGAATCCCCCAAGCCGGGCGTGACTCCGCCCCAACCCGCGCCGCCGCCCAAACCCAAACCGGCACCTACGCCCCCGGTGGTCACTCCCGCGCCCGAAGCATCCGATTGGATGACCGACCCCACCTACCTGGGCATAGCCGGGAGCGCTGTGATACTGGGGGTCACGGCCTTGCTGATCCGCCGCCGCCGCAACGCCATCATCGCGGAGACGGAAAGCATCCTGATCGCCGCCGAGCGCGCCAGTCGACAAGCCTCTTTGGGTGGCGCTGGGCAATTCTCGACGATACGCCCCACGTCCGCCGAGCCAGCGGTCGAACCCATCGCCGCGCCCAAGAGTTCCTTCCTCAGCGAATTCACGCCCAGCGATTTCGACACCCTGGGATCCGAGACCGACGAAGTCGACCCAATCTCCGAGGCGGACGTTTATCTGGCCTATGGCAGATATAAGCAGGCCGAGGAACTCATACGCCACGCCATCAGCCAGCACCCGGAGCGCGACGAGTGCAAGCTGAAGCTGCTTGAGATTTACCACACCACGGAAAACCGGGCGGCTTACGAAAACTACGCCAAGGAACTCAAGGCCCAGCGCAAGGATGGTCAGCCGGAGTTTTGGAACAAAGTTGTTGAAATGGGGCGGGAACTGGCGCCAGGCAGCGCCTTGTTCCAAGGGTCCGCCTCCGCCTCCCCCAAAGCGGCTGATAAGAGCTTCGACTCCACCATGGGATTGGGTTCGCTGGATTTGTCCGACGACCTCATCGACGATCTCAAGCGCTTTGAAATCGAATTTTCCGAGCCAAGCCTCTCCGGCGATGGTGACACCGACTTAATCGCCCTTGACTTCGGCAGTAGCGCGGACGACCTGGGCACCCCAGTCGTCAAGCCAGGGGAAGCTGAGCGCTTCGCCGCGTTGGATTTCGACCTCGCCTCGTTGGGCATCAGCAAACCCAAAGCGTCCACCCCCGCGCCTGCCAAGGCGGCTCCGAAACCCGAGGCCGCCCCGGAACTCGACAACCTGCTGGCTTTCGATTTCGGAAGTCCCGCCCCGAAACCACAGGCGCCGCCGGAGGAAAGCTACGAGGAACAAGCCGACAAAACCATCGACGACATCCTCCGCGACCTGACGGATTCACTAAAGCAGGAAGAACCGGCCCCGAAACCCGAACCCACCAGCCCTGCGGCGGGCGGCGATTTGAGCCTGAGTGGGCTGGGATTCGATTTGAGCTTGTTCGAGCAGTCGAGCCTTGGCCTTGCGGAAACCGAAGCGACGGCGGAGATGCAGGAAGAATCCGGCGATTTGTACGCCGGCCTGACCGACATGGATCAGGTGGAAACCAAGCTGGACCTCGCCAAAGCCTATGCCGACATGGAGGACGAAGAATCGGCGAGCGAAATCCTCCAAGACGTGCTGGCCACCGGCAATGACAAGCAAAAGGCGGAGGCCCGGCAACTGCTCTCCAAAATGGGCAAGGCCGACGCGGCCTAATCCCTACCCACCTTCCTCGGATGATTAATTAGGACTTACGCAGCTTTTGGCTCGTAGTCCCACCTTCAGGCGGTTTTTTGCCGCCTGAAGGCGGGCCTACGGGTGGTTTTGCTAGGTAGAAAATCCTAACTTTCGGTGTGCGCCACGCTCCGATAGTGCGATTCGGGCCTCCCTGCCCGAATCGCCCTCTCCGCGGGCGGTGATTGCCTTCGGCGGCCCCGGACGCCCTGCGTTCACCCGTCCCGACCCA
>NZ_JBTEKS010000071.1:0-15065 GCF_054333355.1 Methylomagnum sp.
TCCAGTTCGTTCCCTTCGACTCTGCTCAGGGAATGAACTGGAAAGCGAGGCCAATGCCTGGTTGGAATCACATCGAAAACGAATCCCGGCCAGTCCAAGTTTCGCGTTCATTATCATCAAGCGCGGTTCGTCCGCATAAAAGGAGCAAACCATGGGCCTATTCGATTTTATCAAGAAGCAGTTCATCGACGTTATCCAATGGGTCGAGGACCGGGATGGCGTGCTGGCCTACCGCTATCCCATGCGGGACTTCGAAATCCAGAACGGCGCCCAGTTGGTCGTCCGGGAAACCCAGATGGCCTTGTTCGTGGACGAGGGCCACGTCGCCGACCAGTTCGGGCCGGGCACCCACACCCTCGACACCCGCACCCTGCCGGTGCTGACCAACCTCAAGAACTGGGACAAGCTGTTCGACTCGCCCTTCAAGAGCGACGTGTATTTCTTCGCCACCCGCCTGCAACTGGCCCGCAAGTGGGGCACGCCCAATCCCATCACCATCCGCGACAAGGAATTCGGCATGGTGCGGATGCGCGGCTTCGGCCAGTACACCTACCGGGTCGCCGACCCCAAGCTGTTCTTCCAGCACGTCAGCGGCACCCGCGACCTCTACACGGTGGACGATCTGGACGAGCAACTGCGCGGCGTGGTGGTGGCGGGTATCACCGATTTGTTCGCCGAGTCCGGCATCCCCTTCATCGACATGGCGGCCAATCAGGACGAGATGGCCGGGATGCTCAAGAAGAAGCTGGAAGGCGAGTTCGCCCGGCTGGGGCTGCTGCTGGACAACTTCGTGGTGCAAAATCTTTCGCTGCCGGAAGAATTGCAAAAGGTGCTGGATGAGCGCATTGGCATGGGCATCGTCGGCGACCTCAGCAAATACACCCAATACCAAGCCGCCCGGGCGATCCCCATCGCCGCCGCCAACGAGGGCGGCGCGGCGGGAGCCGGGGCTGGACTTGGTGCCGGTATCGCTTTGGGGCAGACCATGGCGAATGCGCTTTCCGGCAGTCATAACGGCGGCGGACAGGCGCCCACACCGGCTTCCGCTGAGGACGTGACCGCGCTGCTGGAAAAGCTCCACGGCCTGATGACCAAGGGAATTTTGACTCAGGCGGAATTCGAGGCCAAGAAGGCGGAATTGTTGAAGAAGCTGGTGTGAGCCGGGCGGCGCGGATTCCCGGTCATGCGGTTTGCCACGCATATTAGGGTGTTTTTAACCCCCCCAACCCCCCTTATGAGGGGGGCTTTGCTCCCTCCCCTGATAAGGGGAGGGCTGGGGAGGGGTTTGAAAAAGTTCGTATCCTCTAGGGCAGTCCACCGCCCATGAAACTTGCCCAATGCCCCTCCTGCGGCGCGGAAGTCGTGTTCCGCTCCGCCGCCTCCATTCTTGCCGTCTGCGAATATTGCCGTAGCACCCTGCTACGCAAAGATTTGACGCTGGAAAATCTCGGCAAGATGGCCGAGTTGATGGAGGACACCTCGCCCGTCCAGATCGGCACGACGGGCCGTTACAAAGACGCCCGCTTCACCGTGGTGGGGCGCATCCAGCTTAAATACGACGCCGGTCTGTGGAACGAATGGCATGTGCTGTTCGACAACGAGCGCACCGGCTGGCTCGGTGAAACGCCGGGCCTCTGCGCGGTGTCCTTTCTCGTCCCCACGCCCGACGACTGCTCCGGCTTCCACAGCCTGAAAGTCGGGCATCACTTCACCCTCCGCAAGACCGATTTCCAAGTCATCAACCTGGAGCAGCCGCGCTGCATCGCCGGGGAAGGCGAGTTGCCATTCAAGGTGGGCGCGGGCTACGACACCCAGGTGGCCGATTTGCGCGGCCCCGGCAAGCTGTTCGCCACCCTCGATTACAGTGAAACCCCGCCGCTCCTGTTTGTCGGCGAACAGCTTGAGTTCAAATCCCTCGCCCTCGACAACCTCCGCGACGTGTCGATCCGGGGCAAGGTCGCCAAGACCGAAACCTTCCGCTGTGGCCGTTGCGGCGCGCCGCTGACGCCGAAGACCTCGGCCAGCGTGGTCATCGTCTGCGGCAGTTGCGGCTCGGCCCACGACCTCGACAGTCCCCAGCATCCGGTGTTGTTCCAGGCCAAGTTGGAAGCGGGCGTCCGGCCCTTGATTCCGCTGGGCAGCCGGGGCCGGTTGCGGGGCGCGGATTACGAAGTCATCGGCTTCATGCGGCGGGAAACCAAGTCCGAAGGGGTCACTTACGGCTGGTATGAATACCTGCTGTTCAACCTGGGCGGCGGCTTCGCCTGGCTCAGTGAGTACGACGGCCATTGGAATTACATCCTGCCCACCGTCCACCAGCCCGCGACCTTTTGGAACCGGGGCGGCGAATACGTCCAGTACGACGGGCGGCGCTACCGGCATTTCCAGACCTCCGAGGCCATGGTCAGTTATGTGCTGGGCGAGTTCTATTGGCGGGTGGTCATCGGCCAGAAGGTCCGGCTGCGGGATTTCGTCGCGCCGCCGTTCGTGATCTCGGAGGAGCTAACCAGCCAGGAATTGCTGTATTCGGTGGGCGAGTACATCGACAGCGGGGAATTGCGGCGGACCTTCAAGCTTGAGCGGCTTTTCCCCGAGCCGGTTGGCGTTTACATCAACCAGCCCTCGCCCTGGACCGGCAAGCTATCGGCTTACTGGCTACGCTTCGGCGTGTTCGCGGCGGTGCTGGTGGTCATGCAGGTTCTGTTCATCAGCCGGGATTCCCATGTGAGCGTGCCCCCCATGACGGTGCAACTCGACACCAATCATCCCGAGGTCGCGCCCGCCAGCACGGCGTTTCCGCTGCCTTCTGGGCGACGGAGCATTGAAATCCGGGCGGACATGGATTCGGAAGACGTTCAGATCGGCTTGAAACTGGACGCGGTGGACAGTGCCACGGGCGCTCCTTTGCCGGGGGCGCGGCCCATCCCCGCCGATGATTACGACCACAAGCCCGCATCGCCGGGCCATCGGGCTTTCGCTTGGCTGATTCCCGATGTGCCGAAGGGTAGTTATTACCTGGTGGTTTCCGCCAAGGGGGAGAATCTGCCGGTCGATCAAACGCCGACCGTCACGCTGACTGTGGAGCGTGCCAAGGCGGGGTGGGGGATGTTCTTCCTGTCGTTGCTGGCGTTGGCGGCGTGGCCGGGGTTTCTGAGTTGGCGGCATGATGCGTTTGAAACGCGGCGCTGGATGGAGAGTGACCATCCGGGAAGTGGGGAATAGGCGGAAGTGGTAGGTTGGGCTGAGGTACGAAGCCCAATGCCCCATGCTCGGCTTCTGTTGGGCTTCCTGCGTCAGCCCAACCTACATTTTGAAATAAACCATAACAATGTATCGCAATTACCTAATCTACGGCCTATTGGTGCTGGTTTTCTTCGGGGTGGCCCAGCATCGCGGCTGGACCTTATTCAGCGGCGGCGGCAGCGGCTCGTCCAGCTCCCATGGCGGAAGCGGATGGCATTGGAGTTGGGGCGGTGGCGATGGTTGGAGTTCCGGCCATGGCGGCTGGGGCGGCGGTGGTTTTCACAAATAATTTCAGAGGGTATTCGAATGTTGGATTTTATTAATCCGGTGGCGCTGGTTAATTCGCTGATTTATTCCCTCTTGGGCGTGGCGGTGTTCTGGGTTTCATTCATTATTATCGACCTTTTGACGCCTTACCGTTTGTGGGATGAAATCGTCAAGGAACGCAACCTTCCCTTATCCATTTTGGCGGCGGCGATGTGCCTGGGCGTTTCAATCATCGTGGCGGCGGCTATTCACGGATAAAAGGTATTCGCATGGATTTTCTACGTGCACTCAAAGGGAAGTTGGCGGCGATTAAACGTCGACTAACGCCGCCACCGCCGCCCGTCCGGGCATTCGATGAAAACACCTTGCCGTGGATAGATCGGGACGACGCGGATATTGAAGCCTTCATCCGGGAATATCAACCGCGTTTCCCCATCGCCTACGATTTGGCTGAGAAATTACGAGGTTGGCGGGAAAACGGCTATGTGGTGCTTGAGCAAGCCATTCAGCCGGAATGGCTGGATGTATATTGGAACGATGTCTTGGAATTGCTGGAACACCCGGAGCAATACCAGCTCACGGCCCGCATCGACAAAGCCGAATATAAGCCTAAGTTTGAGCGTGTCATCGGGGAATTTCCAAAAGATGAGTTACGTGGCAAGTATGTCAAGATCAACGACTTCCATAACTTGTCCGTGGCGGGCAAGAAACTGATGGCCCATCCAGCCATCGTGGTATTTCTGGAAGCCATCTTCCGGCAGCCCGCGGTGGGAATGCAAAGCCTGACGTTTTTATATGGGAGCCAACAGCCGACGCATCAGGACTTTCCCTGGGTCACGGCCAAAATACCCAGCCATTTAGCCGCCGCGTGGATTGCCCTGGAAGATATTAAGCTAGATTCCGGGCCACTTTATTATTATCGGGGTTCGCATCGAATGCCGAAATTCGATTTCGGCAATGGCATTCTATATAACACCGGCTCGACCAAAACCCCGATGGATTTCGCGGAATATCTGGACAAAACCAGCGCGGAACTGGGGTATCCCAAGGAAACCCTGCTGATTAAGAAAGGCGATATGTTGATTTGGCATGGCGGCTTGGCCCATGGCGGCGGGAAGATCGACAATCCCGAGCAAACCCGGAAATCTTTCGTATGCCATTATTCGACTGTCCAAGCCTTGCCATTCCATCGTTACCGGCCTTCAGCCAGGCCCATCACGCAGGATTACAATGGCATGGGCATTTATTCCCACCCGGAGTTTTACCGGCAGGAGAATATTTTGAAGGCGGGCGAAAAGCTATAAATACTTGTGCCTTCGCTTCCACGTTTTCCGTTACTGCTATTAAGTTAGGCTGGTCTGGAGTCCAAACTTTAGTTTGGGCTTTTATGCCATCGTCCAAACTAAAGTTCGGACTCCAATCCCCGGCTCAGCCGGAATCCAACGATAACCGGACCAGAATGGGGTAATGGTCCGAGCCAATATCCGGCCCTACGGTATTCCCCAGCAAACGCCATTGACTCGACGCAATCACATGGTCAATGGGTATCCCGAAAACCCCATGCCCCCAGAAAGGCCAAGTCGGGCGCAGGCCCGATGCGCGGTGCCAGCCCAGATTATCAAGTCCCGTGAAAGCCGTTGACCAGGGCGTTGCATTGAAATCCCCCGCGATGAGCGCCGGAACTCCACCCGCCATACTGTTTTTAACCAGCGCCAGTAGCTTTTCATCGCGGGCCTGATGATATTCCGTGGAAATCGGGGGCATCGGATGAATGGCGGCTATTCTGATTGGCTGATTTCCCATCATCAAGGTGGCGGAGATATGAGGAATGCCCTCGTTATCCTTGACAACCGAAGAATCCTTGATGGGTAATTTAGAAAGCAGCGCTATTCCAAATGGATCATAGCTGGAATTGATAATCCTATGCGGGTACTCGAACATTAAATCCAACTGTTGTCCGAATCCGGGTGAAACCTCCGATACCACCACGATCTCAGGGCTTACCGAGATTATCCAATGATGCAGGCGGGTGGCGTCGGTATTATCGAGATGGGCATTGGCGCTCGCGATATTCAATCCCCGCTCGATGGGTGCAGTTGGCGGCGGCGGCAATGAAGGCGCGGCCAAAAAGAAGGGGATGGGAGTCGCCAAAAAAGCCACCGCCCAGCGGCGGTTATGAATGCTCAGATACCCTGAGAATGCGGCGATTCCTGCCAAATACAACCATTGCCAATGGCTTGCCAAGTCGAGTAGCCAGAGTGGCTGGCCGTAATTGTTGTCGAATAACCGGGTTACATAGGGCGTTACGATACCCAACAAGCAGGCTGATAGTAGGATTTTCGACCGGGGATATTGGACAGGAGGTCTTGGGGAGGGGGGCATGTCTATTTGCAGCATCTACGTCACGGGACGCCGGAGCGTCCCTTGCGGCATTCCCACGGGGACCGTGGGAACGATGATGAGTTACTGGGCTTGATTGATCGTCTTGATGAATGCGTCGGCCTCCCGAATCGACGCTTCCATGGACTTAATCAGGGACGAGATTTCCGAGTTGAGATTACCCAGTTCGCCTTTCAGCGAGGCTATCGCCTGGGCATTTAAATTATGCTTGAGGAATAGCACCTGATCGCGGAACACCGCCAACACCGGGTCCATGGTGGACTCGGCCCGCTTCATCGCGGCGATTAATTGCTCGTAGCGCTGGCGGGTCGTGGTCAGCTTTTGTTGGCTGCTGCGCTTGAGCGCTTGATTCTGGTATTGCCCCAGCTCGTTTTGCCATTCGGCAAACAGGGCTTCCGAGACATTCTCAATATCGTCAATCCGTTTGCGCACATCGTTCGCCCGCGCCTCGCTGCGTTCAAACTCGGTATTTAGCGAGTTATATTTCTCTTCCAAACTGCCGCCCTTGAAACCCGTCAGCGCGGTGAATTGTTCCAAGGCGCTTTTGAATTGCTGCTTGGCTTCCTGTTGGCTGTCGCGGGCTTTTTCCACCCGGTGGACCAGTATATCGCGCTTGGCGAAACCCAAGGATTCCATACCCCGATAATAGGCGGTGGAACAGCCGGTTAATACCGTGGCAAGCCAAAGCGTTAGAAACAATCGGCAAGCAAGGCGTGGGCGCTGCAAAGTCATGGGTGGTTTTCTCTGCAAGAAATTAAAACTTAGCCGTGGGAGTGGGCTTTAGCCCACGCTTACGGGCGGTAGTCGCGGGCCAAAGCCCGCTCCCACGGTTAAAGAAACGTCAACTCAATGCCCGCCGCCCCCAAATACCCCGCCTCTTGCTCCAAGTCGGCCAGAGTCAGCGGATGCTCGTCCAGCCATTGGGGAGGAAAGCGGAGGTCGATGCGGGCGTCGCTGACGGCGATGCGGATGTCGGGCAAGGCGCCGATTTGGCGGCTGCGGTGCAGCAGGATGGCGAGACGCAGCAGCAGGGCTTGGGATTTGGCCGCGTCGTTCCAGGGCGGGCTGAGGTCTTTGTACAGTTTCAGCGGGAATTTGCGCCGATGGGTGCGCACCAGGGTCGCCAGCAAGAGCTGGTCCTGGCGGGAAAAGCCGGGCAGGTCGGCGTTTTCCAGGATATAGGCGCTGTGCTTGTGATAGCCGCTGTGGGCGATGTCGCGGCCAATCTCGTGCAGGGTGGCGGCCCATTCCAGCCATTGGGCGGCGGTTTCCCGATCCACGGCGGCGGGGTAGGGGAGTTGAATCAAGAACTTATCCAGCGTTTCCCGGATGCGGGCGACGTGTTCCGAATCGGTGTGATAACGGGCGGCGAGGGCGGCGACGGTGCGGCCCCGGATGTCGTCGTGGTGCAGCCGCCCCAAGAGGTCGAACAGCAAGCCTTCCCGCAACGCCCGGTCGGACACCTGCATGTGCTGTATCCCTAAGGTTTTGAAGATGGCGTGGAGAATCGCCAGCCCGCCGGGGAAGCTCATATACCGCTCCGGGTTCAGGTCGGCGAACTGGGCTTTGTCGGTCTTGCCCGCCGCCAAGCTGGCGTCCACCAGTTGATTGAGTCCCTGGGCGCTGATGCCGTCCTTGCTCCAACCCCGTGCTTCCAGCATTTTGCGGATCGCCCGCAGGGTGCCCGACGCGCCGACGGCTTGGTCCCACTGGTTGCGGTGGAACAAATGCTCGAACGGCTCTAATTCCTGCTGGGCGGCCAGCACGGCCCGCTTGAAGCGCTTCGGGGTGACCTTGCCATCGGCGAAATGGGCGAGGCTCATGGACACACAGCCCATGCGCAAACTCTCCTTTTGCTGCGGGGTCCGATCCACGCCGATGATGAATTCGGTGCTGCCGCCGCCGATGTCGATGACCAAGCGGCGCTTGCCGTCCGGGGCGAGGTTCTGCGACACGCCTTGGTAAATCAAGCGGGCTTCCTCGATACCGGCGATGATCTCGATGGGAAAACCCAGCGCCCGTTCCGCCGATGCTAGGAATTCGCTCCCATTGCGGGCTTCCCGCAGCGTGTAGGTGCCCACGGCCCTGACGCTGGCGGCGGGCATTCCGCGTAGCCGCTGGCCGAAGCGTTCCAGGCACACCAGGGCGCGTTGCTGGGCCTCCACCGTCAGGTTGCGCTGCGCGGTCAAGCCCGCGCCCAGCCGGACCATTTCGCGGAGCCGGTCCACGATCACCAACTCGTTGGCGCGGAGTTCGGCCACGATCATGTGGAAGCTGTTGGAGCCGAGGTCCACGGCGGCGACTTGCTCGGGCGGACTGCTAGGAATTTGGTTCATGGGTAAGCCGGGTCAGGGGGGAAGGGAGGCGGGATGATTTTGTTAGAATTCCATTGTCACAAAAAACCTGGTCAAAAACAGCCCGATGAAGGCCCTATCCATTCAAGCATTAAGGAAAGTTTATAAGAACGGTTTCGAAGCCCTCAAAGGCATCGACCTGGACGTGGAGGCGGGGGATTTCTTCGCGCTGCTTGGCCCGAATGGCGCGGGCAAATCCACCACCATCGGCATCGTGAGCTCCCTGGTGAACAAGACCTCAGGCCGGGTCGAGGTGTTCGGCCACGGCCTGGACCGGGAGCGGGAGGCGGCCAAGCGCTGCATCGGCTTGGTGCCGCAAGAGGTGAATTTCAGCCAGTTCGACAAGGTCGTCAACATCGTGGCGAACCAAGCGGGCTACTACGGCATCCCCCGCAAGGGGGCGCTGCGGCGCACCGAGGAATGCCTGCGCCAGTTGTCGCTGTGGGACAAGCGCGACAGCGTGGCCCGGAACCTGTCCGGCGGCATGAAGCGGCGTTTGATGATCGCCCGCGCCTTGGTCCATTCGCCCAAGCTGTTGATTCTGGACGAGCCGACCGCCGGGGTGGACATCGAAATCCGCCGCTCCATGTGGGAATTCCTGCGCAAGATCAACCGCGAAGGCACCACGATCATTCTCACCACCCATTATCTGGAAGAGGCGGAGAATCTCTGCCGCAACATCGCCATCATCAACCACGGGCGGATCGTCGAACACAGCACCATGGGCGACTTGCTGGCCCGGCTGCACACCAACCGCTATATCCTGGAACTGGCGGGGCCGCTGGCCGTGGTACCGGAGTTGCCGGGCTACCGGCTGGAAAAAGTCGATGACCGGACCCTGGTCGCCGACGTGCCGACCGAATTGGGAGTGCACGGGCTGTTCGAAGGGCTGGCCCGGCAGGGGATTGAAGTCGTCGCTCTGCGCAACGCGGCCAATCGCTTGGAGCAGTTGTTCATGGACTTGGTGGAAGGCCCGCCACGGTAGCCACGGTAGGGGCGGTTAACCCGCGACCCGCCGCCAATCGCGGGCTGAAGCCCGCTCCCACGATTCCCGCTATACACAATCATCCCATGCGCCACCTAATCGCCTTCCAAACCATCCTTTTCAAAGAAATCCATCGCTTCTCCCGCATCTGGCCGCAAACGGTGCTGCCGTCGGCGGTGACGACCTCGCTGTACTTCCTGATCTTCGGCACCCTCATCGGCCAGCGGGTCGGACCCATGGCCGGGATGTCCTACATGGACTACATCGTGCCGGGCGTGGTGCTGATGTCGGTCATCACCAATTCTTATAGCAATGTGGTGTCCTCGTTTTACTCCATGAAATTCCAGCGCAGCATCGAAGAGTTGCTGATTTCGCCCGTGCCCAATTGGGTGATTCTGGCGGGCTATGTGGGCGGCGGCGTGATGCGCGGCTTGGCGGTCGGCGGCGTGGTGGCGGGGGTTGGCTTTGTATTCGGCGATGTCCATTTGGTTCATCCTTGGATCGTGGCCGGGGTATTCCTGTTGACTGCCGTGCTGTTTTCCCTGGCCGGGTTAATTAACGCCGTTTACGCCAATAGTTTTGATGATATTTCCATCGTCCCGAATTTCGTGCTGACGCCCTTGGTGTATTTGGGCGGGGTGTTTTATTCCATCGACCTGTTGCCGGATTTCTGGCGGCATGTGTCCTTGGGTAATCCCATTCTTTATATGGTCAATGCGTTCCGGTATGGGTTTTTGGGGATTTCCGACGTGGATGTGCTGCTGGCGTTCGGGATTATTGGCGGGAGTATCTTGGTGTTGTTGGTTTGGGCGCTGGTGTTGTTGCAGCGGGGGACGGGGTTGAAGAGTTGAGCCTGAATTGGTGCCGTAAAAAAACCGCCCGGGCCGAGAGGCGCGGGCGGTTTTTTTACTTTGACAATTCCCAATCCCCGGTTTGGTGTGGCTTTATCTTCGCTCAGCAAGCCGATCCACCATACCCTTAATGGCTTTGATTTGAGGGCCATTCTTGGTGTGATAGTCGCTGCTGTCATAACCCCACCAATCCCAGCAGCCCAGCGGATTTGCAACGTAGTTGGCGGTCCAGACATGCCAGCCCCGCCAGCCCCAGCCATCCCGTGGAATCGTCTGTGGGTATAACACGATGATTCCATTGGTATCGGCCCATCGGTTATATCCCGCGTGCCGGTAGAAGGCATCCCCCACATAACCGGCGCTCTGCCGACAGCCATGCAGGGCGACATGGACCCGGCAGGCCATCGATTCGCAAGTCTTTGGAATATAGGCGTAGCCAGAATCGCTCATACTATGGGCATAAGCATTGCCGTCGGGAAGAAATGGATTCTGATCGAATTCGACCAAGGTGCCGGTCAATTCGGTGCTATACGGTTTAAGTGGGGTCTCAGAGCCATATATCCAGGACAATAGGGCACCCGCGCCATCGTAATCACAATCATTGATATAGGGGGATTCCGATCCCGCGCAGACCTTGTTGCCATAATCCTCGGTAATGATGGCGTGACCGGCATCCAGGTCATTCTTATACCCGATATTCTTGTCGTCGATGTAAGTTCGGTAATAGTCTTTTAGAGCATCCATCACTACCGGATATACCAGGTTATCCTTGCGGCCGGAAAACAGCCATACCCGTGTGGCACGCAGCCGGGCGGGATCGTCGATGGCACCTGATGCGGCCAGGGAATTGGTGATGGACACCAAGCGGGCGGTCGGGGGCAGGGGAGTCGCGGCGTCGGGTTTTAAGCAGTTCTGGGTTGCCGCCGTCAGGCTGTTTTGCGCGCAGTCATAGGGGCTGGCGGCGATGACTCCGGCGCCCCGCACCAGCGACGAGTGGGCGACGTGGAACTGCACGGCCATGTCGCCGCCGGATGAGACCCCGGAGATGGAGGTTTGGGTGGGGTCGGCGTTGTAGCCCCGTAGCGGCGTGGCGGCTTGGCTCGGATTTGCCCAGCCTAGCCAAATGCCGAGAATGGCCGCGCCCAGCGTGATGCTTCGAATGAGCATGTCTTCCTCCGATTGTCATGGTTTACCCTTGAAGTCCCTATGCTGCCATGGCGCGCGCGAATAAACCCATCCTGCTTTGGTTCTAGCCGAAAAAAACCATCCGGGCCGGTTGGGCGCGGACGGTTTTTGTTTTGATGGTTTTCAAGCCTTCGCTTGCTGTTACTCGGAGAAGTTGAAGTCCCGCTGGCTGACCGCAAACCCCGTGAATTGCCGCCGAAACGGCGAATGAAACGCCAGCACAATATAGGATGGGCGATACTGGCTGTATTCGCCGATGATGTCCTTTATGTATTGGCGGTATTGGGTCAGTTTATCCATGGGGCGAGCGAACCGCTAAGCTGGCTGTTTGATTTTTTGCTCCATGCGATGCGGGTTTCGATTAACCACCTTACGTCCCGATGATTCTTCTCTTTTCTTTAGAGCTTGGCAGATGGACGCAATGTTGTTGTTATATCTCGCGGCCAGTGCCAAGCCATTATTTCTGACTTCATCGACAATGGGGTCATTCTTCATAGTCGTTACCTCCGAGTTCTTCGGGTGAGCAGAGAATAGGGCATACCCAACCATGGGATTCAATAAGACGGGCAATTTGAGCTTTTGCTTCGGCGTTATTAATGTGTTTAAAGTTCCATGTGAGAAGGTAATCAATGGCTTGCGTGGCAGCAATCGCGATATGTAGTGCATCGCGGACGGACGGCTTTTGATTTTACCAGCGCTTCCGCAAGTGATTGCGCTTCAGGGGTGATGAGGATGCTTGGAATATTGGTGACAGCGTCAAGGCGTTTGGCTGCCGCTATTGGGTCGCCGCCCGAAATTTCATCTTCGACCAACGCTGAGATATAGACTTCGTATTGGTTCTTGGATTTGAGCCACCAATCCGAAGTAATCGCTTGGCGGGCAGCTTTCACCACATCCCGGCTTGGTCGCGATGTGAGATAGCTGATAATGGATGATTCCACGTAGACGGATGCGGTCATATCTTATATTCCTGCCGTCCGATGTTTTCTCGCTGGTTCCCAAGTTTCTGCTTGGAAATCCCGTCTTGCAAGCTCTGATTCCGTAGCCCGGATGAAGCTCAATGGAATCCGGGATGATTCGTGCTTATAGCCCCGGATTCCGCAAAGCTCCATCCGGGCTACGCTGGCTTATCCACCCTACAAGGCTCGGGAACCACTCGGCGTTTAATGCGTGACGAAGCACTAACTTGCTGTCGTAACTCGGGAAGCTGGAGCTTCCAAGACTGCATTCCCAAGCCGGAGCTTAATGGGAACGAGCAAAATCAATCCCAATTCAACGCCCCCCCCGTCTGATACTCCGTCACCCGAGTCTCAAAGAAATTCTTCTCCTTCTTAAGGTCGAGGATTTCGCTCATCCACGGGAAAGGATTGGCGGCGCCGGGATATTGTTCGGGCAGGCCGATCTGGGCGCAGCGGCGGTTGGCGATGTATTTCAGGTAATCCTCGAACATCGGCGCATTCAGCCCCAAGACGCCACGCGGCATGGTGTCGTGGGCGTACTGGATTTCGATCTCCACCGCGTCGCGGATGGTCTGAATCATTTCCTGTTGGAACGACTGGCTCCACAGGTGCGGGTTCTCGATCTTGATCTGGTTGATGACGTCGATGCCGAAGTTCATGTGCATGGACTCATCGCGCAGGATGTACTGGAACTGCTCGGCGGTGCCGGTCATCTTGTTGCGGCGGCCCATGGAGAGGATTTGGGTGAAGCCGACGTAGAAGAAGATGCCCTCGAAGATCACGTAGAAGGCGATCAGGTCGCGCAGCAAGCGCTGGTCCGCTTCCGGGGTGCCGGTGCTGAAGGTTGGGTCGCCCAGCGATTGCGTGTAGGGCAGCGCCCATTCGGCCTTGCGGGCCACCGACGGCAGTTCGCGGTACATGTTGAAGACTTCGCCCTCGTCCATGCCCAGCGACTCGACCACATATTGATAGGCGTGGGTGTGCAGGGCTTCTTCAAAGGACTGGCGCAGCAGGTATTGGCGGCATTCCGGGTTGGTGATGTGGCGGTAGACGGCCAGCACCAGGTTGTTCGCGACGAGGGAATCCGCCGTGGAGAAGAACCCTAAGTTGCGCTTGATGATGGTGCGCTCGTCTTCGGTCAGCCCGTCCTGGCTTTTCCACAGCGCGATGTCGGCGTTCATGTTGATCTCCTGCGGCATCCAGTGGTTGGCGCAGGCGTCGAGATACTTCTGCCACGCCCATTTGTACTTGAACGGGACGAGCTGGTTCAGGTCGGCGCGGCAGTTGATGATCTTCTTGTCGTCCACCTGGATGCGCTTGGCGCCGATCTCGATGTCTTCAAGGCCCGTGGCGCCACGGGCGGCGGGAGCGGACGCGGGCGGCGGGGACGCCTTGACCGGGGCCATCGGAGTCAGGGCGGTGGGCGTGGTATCGACCCGGTCGAAATCACGGCGCTGGACCGGCGGCGCGGTCGGGATGGGCGCGGGCGCGGCCTTTGGCTCGGGGGTGGGGAAGGGGACTTGCAGCGGCTTGGCGGCCAGTCCGGCCAGGGGGTCTTCCCAGTTCAGCATGTTGATTTTCTCCGTCGGGGAAATGGGATATTCGCCAGGATTGAACTCCCGCGAGCATCGGGGTTGATGACGATATATTGTGCATGAACGACGGCAAAATACAAGATATGGGGTCGGCGCGGCGGTGTCCGGGCTTGCGCCGCGAGCGCCGCCCATAAAGTCGAACTCGCCTTTCTACGCCCAGGAGCGCAGCATATAACCTTATTGGCAGCGCGTTTTGTTTGGCATCAAAGAGGGCGGGATACGCTCTCATCGACATCACACATTCGGGAGAATCGCTATGCACCGGCTTCTTCAAGACCTCCATCAGGACCACATTAATTTCAGCCGCGTGCTGAAGTTCCTGGAAAACCAACTCGACATTCTGCGGGACAGCGGGCAGGCCAATCTCCACGCCCTCAGCGAAATCGTCGATTATGTGGGGAGCTACCCGGACTTGATCCACCACCCCCGCGAGGACGTGATCTTTTCCGTCTACCTGGAAAAAAGGTCCGGCGGCGGCAATCCGCTGATCGAGGGCTTGATCGAGGAGCATCGGCGGATCATCGACAGCACCTCCGAGTTGGGTTCGGCGATGGAGCAATGGCTGTGCGATTCGCCGGTGCCCCGCGAGCGCATCGTTGACCTGTTCGCGGAGTACCTACGGATGCAGTGGGACCATCTGAATCTGGAGGAGCAGACGATTTACAAGCTGCTCGACGAGGCGCTAGGCCAAGAGGATTGGGCGCACATCGAGGGCATCATGCCGCAAGGGTCGGACCCCCTGTTCCACGACCAGATGCGGCGGCGCTACCAGAATATTTTCGACCATGTGATTGCGTGATCGCGGTGGCGAGCGGGCGGTGGGCCGGGCTTAAGCCCGACCTACGCTCAACCTACGAGACTCCCCATTCCGCTCGGATTTCCCCGGCTTGCCGGGCGGCGTTTCTCTCGGCCTTGGCGCGGGGGATTCGGATTCGCCGTCCGGCTCGGACTCGTCCCGGATGTCCAGCCGGTCTATGTCGTCCGCCCACAGGTCCACGAGCTTGGGCAGATTCCGCAAATAATTCTCTCCGGTTTGCATGGCCTCTCTCCCTGGTTTTCGGGTTTGGCGGGCAATCGCCACCCCTTATCTTTTAGTCCAAAACCGCACGGGTGCGAATCGTTGGTTTTACGTATGCCCCGAACATCGGCCAGCGCCGCCGCCCGTGGGAGCGGTTTCCAACCGCGATCTTAGGCCTGTCGCGGTTGGAAACCGTTACCACGCCGCC